>JAURWH010000081.1 GCA_030655055.1 bacterium | reverse complement strand
TAAGACCCAAAGTCGGAAGATGATAATCCTGAAATAAAATGACATTATAACCAAGAAAGGCATAACCGTGAAAAAGTTATACGCTCTGGCAATAGCCTGGGTATTGCTTTTATCCGCCAAAGAGGCACTTTGCTCACCGGTACTGATCTCGGTGGAACTGCCGACTATAGAGAGCAAGAAAGGTTGGCATCAGCTTGGCATACCGACTTATGAACTTATAGGCAATACCGCCATTGCGGAAACGGAGGAGAACCTGGTCGGATCATTGAAACAAAAAGGTTATTCAATAGAGATAATTGACAGACCGCCGGAACTGACAAGATATATGATTTTATTGAATCCTGAAAAATTTTCAGCGATGAAGGGAAAGCTGATCTGGCAGAATGATAAAACGGCTATAATACAGCCGCTATCCAAAGGACATAATTTGGATCCTGACTTTAAACACAATATCCGGCCAATGAACACCAAGCCATTGGGGGAGAGGTTCTGGAAGAGTAATACCACGAAATATGTAACTTTGAAGAGCATACCGTACGATCCGTTCATTCAAAACTTAGTGGATCAGGTGAATGCTGACTCCATAACATCATAAATCCAGAGATTACAGGATTTTATTACTCGAGAAGCATGCACGGATAGTTCCCATGCTGCCTCTCAATGGATATATGAAAAGTATTCATCCTACGGCTGTACTACTAAGTTCGATAGCATATACATACAAACAACAACCGGGGATTCTGGGTACGAAAGGAATGTTATTGGTTATATTCCAGGCTATATCCCCCAGACAGAGATAATCGTATCTGGTCATTTTGACTCGATAGATAGGCTGCTTAGCAGTTGTGCCCCGGGAGCGGATGATGATGCCTCGGGCACTGCTGCAGCGATTGAAGTTGCCAGAATATTTTCCCAACAAAGTTTTCCCGTTACAATAACTATTGCGGCATGGGCTGCCGAAGAAGCAAATTTGAAGGGAAGCATTCATTATGCCAATTGGGCCGACAGCAATAATATCGATATTAGAGCGATAATGAATATGGACATGATAGGTTATATGAATGACAGTATTTGTGATTGTATTGCCATGGGCACCTCTTGGTTGACGAATATATTTATGCAATCGGGCCAAAATTATTCTCCTATGATGGCAATCTATCAAGACCTTGGCGGTGCCCCATGGGATGCTGCTCCTTTTTATGTTCTGGGTTATCCTGCATTCACTTGTTCAGAAAACCCGGAAGCGGATAACCCATATCAGCACACAACGGAGGATTTATTAGACAAGCTGTCGCCCAACCTTATTGCAGAAGTCACAAAAACAGTTGTGGCCACTATTGCCATCTTGGAGCTATACCCCTCAAAAGTGAACAATATTGAAGTTGACCAGACATCTGATGATACCACTCTTCAGTTAATTTGGTCGGCCAACCAAGAAACAGATGTTGTTGGATATTGGATATGGTGGGGGAATCAGAGTGGTTCATATTCGGATAGTGTTTATGTGCCAGGAAGACTGACTGTTTGCGACACTATTAGTGGATTAGAGCCTAATGAAATCGCATATTTTATTATCAGGGCGGTCAACGGAAGCAATCAGCAAAGTTATTTAGCAGATGAAGTCTTCGGCATGCCAGTCATATTCTCTTTGGACCAGGGAATCTTGGTGGTGGACGAGACCAACAACTGGACCACCGGTAGCTTTCCCCGCGACGCCCAGCAGGACAGCTTCTATAACTATATCTTTTCAGACTACAAATATGAACTTTACGAGTACGGTTTAACCTCCCAGAAGCCTACCCTGGCGGATTTCGGCCCATATTCCACGGTGGCCTGGCTGGCCGATGATTATGCCGGGATGTTGGCTTCCGGGGCGGTCAGTGACATGAAGAGCTACCTTGATAACGGGGGCAAGATGTGGTTTGCCGGGTGGAAACCAAGTAGTGACATAGGGAGCGACTCGTATGATCAATTTAAGATATCACCTGCGGGCCTGTCCGGGATCACGGACTCCTTTAAGACTGCTATCGGGTTGAAAGGATACCCAGATATCGCGGTAGATACATTAAAATACCCAGCAACCATCTGGGGAAAGACTTTCCGGTATATTGAAGCCTTTACGCCATTGGCCGAAGCCGATACCATCTACGTGATGGACATGAAGAACAATGGGAGTTCTTACGAAGGCCGGGCCTGCGCGGTGCGGGACTCGGGCAAGACGGTATTCTTTGGCTTCCCGCTGTACTTTATGGACAAGGACCAGGCCAGACTGGCGGCCCAGCAGGTGATGCTTGAGTTCGGGGAACCTTATGTTGGTGTTGAAGGGAAGCCAGGGAACAGGGGACAGGGGACAGCGTTCAGGCTGGAACAGAATGCACCGAATCCGTTCAGACAAACCACAGTGATTAGTTATCGATTGCCCAAGGCGGGAATGGTCAGCCTGAAGATATACAACATTGCCGGGCAAACGGTGAAAACCCTGGTTAATACTGGACAAACCGCTGGTCGTTTCACCGTTATCTGGGATGGCTGCGATGATCACGGCATCAATATTTCCAACGGGGTATATATTTACCGGCTTCAGGCAGGAGAGACAAGCCAAACCAGAAAAATGATAGTTCTAAAATAAAATAATCAATAAAATGCTTTGCTGTTGAAAGGGTAGATATTAAATGTATTTAATATTTTCATTGACAAAGAAATGTATTTGTGCTATGGTTAATTATAACTAATCTTATTAATTATAAGGAGAGTTGTCATGAAGCATATCATTTTAATGTTGATCCTTGCATCTGCTATAATGTTTACTGGCTGTACCGTAAACAACTATACCATTTTACCAACTCAACCTGACAATAATACAACCGGCACTGAATCATTTACAATGGCCATGTCATTAAAAACGGCCATTGACAGCGGATATACTATAACCAGGGTAACTGTTAAGATTGCCAATGGCACTTTTACCGACTCGATGGATTTGACGATCTCGGGAGATTCAGCAAAGGGGACATTCACCGAGCTTGTTCCTGGTACATACACGATCACGGTCAAGGCCTATCAGAACACAATGCTGGTGGCTCAGGGAACCGGCTCCGGCGTAGTAGTGGCGGGTGAGATGAACCAGGCCTATATTCATCTTCAATTTGTAACTACTACCGGTGATCTTGAGATCATAGTAGATTGGGGTACCGGGGACGAACCCTTATCGGGGTTGGTGGCCTCTTATCCGTTTACAGGGAATGCCAACGATGCCAGCGGCAATGGTCATAACGGGGTGGTGGTCGGAGCTACGCTGACCTCGGACCGCTTTGGCAACACAAATTCCGCCTATTTGTTCAATGGTACCAGCAATATCATTACTCTTTGCCCAGCCAACCAATTGAGCCTCTACGATCAGGATTTCACGGTTTCCGCTTGGTTCAACGGCAGTTCATTTGTAAACCGTGATGCGACAATATTGGGCAACGATTATGGGACGGTCAATTCACAATTGGCATTTATGATCCGTTATAATAAACCGTTGATGGATTTTGTTTACAATTGGACCTACGGTAAAAGTTCTATCCAAACGAACACCTGGTACCATATCGTTTTCCGGTACAAGAAGAGTAGTGGGGAGCAAGGGATATTCATCAATGGATTGCAAGACACACTGAGTCTAGGACACAGCGCGTTTGTAGGCACTGACACTGTTAGGATCGGGCGTTGGAACAGAGGCAGTTCTTCAGTTGGTCCGACTTATTTTATGGGGACCTTAGATGATATTCAAATTTACAACCGGGCTTTGACTGACATTGAGATCCAAACACTATACCATGAAAATGGATGGAACTAATAATGCAATCCGAAAGAGACCCCGTCAATATTTGACGGGGTCTCTTTTTTTAATGTGATAATATTTTTTAACAAACGTATTGCAAGAATGGGTTAAATTTGGTATCATACAATGTTAAAACCATTTGCCGCAATTGCAGTTAGGTAAACTATAATCCCCAAAACAACTACTAAAAACATAGTTGTGATCGGCGGCGGTCCGGCCGGAATGATGGCTGCGATCACTGCCACCAAAGCAGGCGCAAAGGTCAGGCTGCTGGAAAAAATGCCGGCCTTGGGACGCAAATTGCTGCTCACCGGGCAGGGCCGCTGCAATGTCACCAACAACCTTGATCCCAAACAATTCATTGCCGACTGCGGCCCCGGCGCCCGCTTTTTGCATGGGTCTTTAAGCCGGTTTTCCGGCCAGGATACGCTGGAATTCTTTGAACAACTGGGAGTAAAACTGGTGCTGGAGCGGGGAGGAAGGTATTTTCCGGAATCGCAAAGGTCCATGGACATATTGCTGGCCCTGCAAAAAGCCCTGAAACAGTCCGGGGTGGAGATTGTGCCAGGTGCCAGGGTCCTGAACATCTCCAGGCAGTCTGTCGGTTTTAAAATAGCTGCATCCGAAAGGATGTATTCTGCGGATTCCCTGATTATAGCCACCGGAGGGAGGTCCTATCCGGCCACCGGGTCCACCGGGGACGGTTATGGTTTTGCCCAGGAACTCGGGCACACTATCGTCCCCACCAGGCCCAGCGACGTGCCTCTGACGGTCCGGGAGGATTTTGTCAAACAGCTTCAGGGATTAAGCCTGAAGAATGTTGAGTTGAAATTTTCCCAGGGCCGGAACAGGATCTCTTTATTTGGGGAGATGCTGTTCACCCATTACGGCATTTCCGGACCGATGGCTCTGGACGCCAGCAGGCAGGCGGGCCAGTGGCTTAAGGACGGTCCGGTGCAATGTTCGCTGGATCTGAAGCCCGCCCTGTCAAACGAGGTGCTGGACCAGCGGCTGTTGCGCGATATGGACCTCCAGGGCAGGAAGACCTATAAAAATCTCCTAAAAGGGCTGCTGCCTTCCAGCCTGATCCCGGTATTCTGCTCCCTTTCCCGGATAGACCCGGACATCCTGGTCAACCAGCTTAACAAGGAACAGCGGGGCACGGTCAAGAAACTGCTAAAGGGAATCGATTTCACCGTCACCGGGCTGAGGGGTTACGACGAGGCGGTGTGCACCGCCGGCGGGGTGGACCTGTCCGAGGTAGATCCCAAGACCATGGGCTCCAAGAAAACACCCGGCCTGTATTTTTGCGGGGAAGTATTGGACCTGGACGGCCCCTGCGGCGGATATAACCTGCAGATAGCCTGGTCCACCGGGTTTACGGCCGGAAGCAACGCTTAAGTCTCCAAGTTTTTCTGATGACCAAAAAAGAACATGGCATAGATCTGGACCAGCGGCACCTGGAAGTGATGTCGGGCTGGGTGCGCTGGGCGGTGCTGTTTTTGGCGGCGCTGCTGACGGTGGTGCATCCCGAACAGCTGGATTACAGCGGGCTGGGATTGATCCTGGTGCTGGCCGGGGCGGCGGTTTACAACGTGCTGATAATCCTGGCCGGGGCCAAGGTCTTTGCTGTCCTAAAACGCCGGCCCATCACCCTGGGTTTCGATCTGGCCTTTGCCACCCTGCTGATAGCTTTCACCGGAGGCAGCCGCAGCCAGTTCTTTTACCTTTATTACCTGGCGGTGATCTGGGCGGCCCTGCTGGGGAACCGCCAGGGGGCCCTTAGAACAGCGGGGGCCTCAATAATGCTATATTTTGCCGTGATGGCCTGGCGCCGGGAATTTTCATGGGATCAATTGTTCCTTTATGACCTGTTCTTTAAGATAGGACTGCTTTCCCTGACGGCCTTTTGGGCCGGCTTCATCTCCGACCAGCAGAAGATCTGGCGCCGCCGCCACCAGGAGCTGAGCCGGGAAGCCGATGAATGGAACCGCACCGCCGCCAAGATACAATCGGTGGCCATGTTCGGCATCGGGGCGCTGATCTCCTCTTCCAAGAACATTGAGGAAACCCTGGGGCTGACCCTGGACGCCATTGAGGACATAGTGAGATCCGACCGCTGTTCCATCCTGCTGCTGGACTTTGGGACCGGGGAACTGGTGCTGAGAGCCGCCCGGGGGATGAGGGCCGGGATGGTCGGCAAACTCCGGCTGAGATCGGACCAGGGCCTGGCCGGTGAAGTGCTGCGGACCGGACTGCCCAAGAACGTGCCCGACACCGACCTGGAGCCGATGTTCGTGCCCTCCCCCAAGGGATACGACAAGGTGCATTCCATGCTGGTGGTGCCGCTGATGGTCCGGGAAAAAAGGCTGGGAGTGATCAACCTTTCCGAGGTCAAGGGGAAAAGGGAATTCACCCCCGGCGAGCTTTCGGCCATAAAGCTGATAGCCGATTACGCGGCCCTGGCCCTGGAAAACGCCGGTATCCTGGAAGAGAAGGAACGGGCGGCCACCACCGACGGGCTGACCGGGCTGTACAATTACCGCTACTTTTGGGAAGAGCTTTTGGACCTGATGGAAGATGAAAAGCAGCATCCCTTGTCCCTGATCTGGATGGACCTGGACCACTTCAAGGAATACAATGACGTCTTCGGGCATCTCAAGGGAAGCGAGATCCTGAAAAGGCTGGGAGACATAATCGGATCGGCCCTGGCCGGTAAATCCCCGGTGATCTGCCGCTACGGCGGCGATGAATTTGCGGTAATCCTTAAAAACTCTGACCGGGGACAGGCCTGCCGGGCTGCCGAGGCCATTAGGCTGTCCATTTACCGGACTGAATTTGCCCAGACCCGTCCCGATGGTAAAAAGCTTTCGGCCAGTCTGGGGGTGGCTAGTTTCCCAGGGGATGCCAAAGATGGACGGGAATTGATAGAAAAGGCAGACCAGGCCATGTACTTTGCCAAGGAGCAGGGCAAGAACAGGGTGGCTTACTGGGATCGAAAAAAAATAAGTCTGACAAATGGATCAATGCACAAAAAGTAAACAAATAAATCATTCAATATAAAATCTGGAGAAGATCATGAAATTAGCAGTAGTGGGGACCGGATATGTAGGGCTGGTCTCAGGGGTTTGTTTTGCCGAATGGGGGCATCAGGTGATCTGCGTGGACAATGACGCATCGAAGATCGAAATGCTTAAAAAGGGGCAGATACCCATCTACGAGCCCGGTCTGAAGGAGTTGATGGACAAGAACCTGGCCCGCCTGTCCTTCACCACTTCCATCGAAGAAGCCACCGACCAGTCGGACATCATCTTCATTGCCGTGGGCACGCCGCCCCGGCCCAACGGGGAAGCCGACCTTTCCGCAGTGGAGACAGTGGCCGCCACCGTGGCCCGCCGGATGAAAAGCTACAAGCTGGTGGTGGAGAAGTCCACCGTACCGGTGCAGACCGGCGATCAGGTCAAACGGACCATGGCTCAGAACAACGTCAACAAAGTGGAATTTGACGTGGCCTCCAATCCGGAATTCCTGAGGGAGGGCACGGCTATCGAAGATTCCTTGAAGCCCGACCGGGTGGTGTTCGGCACCGATTCCGAGCGGGCCAGGAAAATGTTGATGGAACTTTACAGCCCCCTGGGCTGCCCCATCGTGGCCACCGACATCCAAAGCTCTGAGCTGATCAAACACGCCTCCAATTCGTTCCTGGCCATGAAGATCTCCTTCATCAACGCGGTCTCGGTGATCTGCGAAAAATCGGGGGCCAACGTGGAACAGGTGGCCTACGGCATGGGTCTGGACAAGCGGATCGGCCGGTCGTTTCTGAACGCCGGCATAGGCTTCGGAGGTTTCTGTTTTCCCAAGGACCTCCAGGCTTTCATCCGGATCTCGGAAAAACTGGGCTACGATTTCAAACTGCTGAAGGAGGTCGAAGGGATCAACGACCAGCAGAAGATGAACTTCGTCAAAAAGATAGAAGAGACGGTGTGGAACATCTCGGGCAAGACCATCGGCATCCTGGGGCTGGCCTTTAAGCCCAACACCGATGACATGCGCTTCGCACCGTCCATCGAGATCATCGAAGCCCTGCAGAGGGACGGAGCCAGGGTCAAGGTCTACGATCCGGTGTCCATGGACCGGGCCCGGCAGGTCTTAAAGGACGTCCAGTACTGCGACAACCCTTACGATGTGGCCAGGGATTCCGACTGCCTGGCCATAGTCACCGAATGGGACGAGTTCAAAAAAATGGATATGAACAAGATCAAATCACTGCTTAAAGTGCCGGCCATAGTGGACGGACGGAATATCCTGGACCCAAAAATGATGAAGGAAATGGGCTTCACTT
>JAURWH010000080.1 GCA_030655055.1 bacterium | reverse complement strand
TTGGACGCCGGAGCCGATGATGTAACGCCTGAAGACGGGACCTTTGAGGTGCTAAGCACCCCGGCCGCCTTCGAAGCCGTCAAAAAGGCCCTGGAGGACAAAAAGATCCCCACCCTTTCGGCCGAGATCACCAAGATCCCGCAGAACACTGTCCAGCTTGACTTCAGCCAGGCTACCACCATGCTCAAGCTGATGGACGCCATTGAAGAGTTCGACGACACCCAGAAGGTCTACAGCAACTTCGACATCCCGGCCGATGTGATGGCCAAACTGGATAAATAAATTTATACCAGCCACTCCGCCACAGGCGGATCCGCCTATATGGATTTACTTGCGGTGGCGGATAAGGCACAAAGGCACCAAGCCAAATTGTGAATCGTAAATTGTGAATCGTAAATGGTGATCTTAGGAATAGATCCCGGAAGCCATAAGACTGGGTACGGCCTGATAGAATGCGGCGGTAGCCAAAGCAAGGTAATAGCCCTCGGGTGCCTAAAGGCACGGCCGGGGGCTTCCCTTTCGGCCCGCCTGCTTACCATCCATCAGGGGTTGAGCCAGGTCATCCAAAAGTACCAGCCCCAGGAGGCGGCGGTGGAGGCCACTTTTTTTGGAAAGAACGTCCACAGCGCGCTGGTGATGGGCCACGCCCGGGGTGTCTGCCTGCTGGCGGTGGAACAGGCCGGCTGCAAGCTTTTTGAGTATTCTCCGCTGGAGGTCAAGAAGGCGGTGGTGGGGCAGGGCCGGGCCGGAAAGGGCCAGGTGGGCTTCATGATCCGGGCGCTGTTGGGTTTAAAGGTCAATCCCCAGGAGGACGAGGCCGACGCCCTGGCGGTGGCGATGTGCCATTGGCAGAGGAGGCAATTCACTTCAAAGGTCATAAAGGATGTAAAAGGGTAAATGTTCTAACTGTAGGGGCGATTCACGCGTCCGACGAAGCCGATAAAGATGGCGTAGTAGGATGAATCGCCCTGGTAATGTAATAAATATTTAAGAAATCATCATGTACCATCACATCAAAGGGACCCTGATCCACAAACACCCGGCCGAGGCGGTGCTGGAGGCCAACGGGGTGGGCTACCAGATCAGCATCTCCCTGAACACCTTTGAAAAACTGCCGGAGGCCGGCAACCAGGCCAAGCTGTTGACCTACCTGCACGTCAAGGAGGATGTGCTGCAGCTGTTCGGCTTCATTGAAGACAAGGAGCGCAAGGTCTTCAGGATACTGATCGGCATCTCAGGGGTAGGACCCAAGCTGGCGCTGACCCTGCTTTCCCACATGTCACCGGAGAATCTGGAGCAGGCGGTGGCCAACCAGGACATGACCATGCTGACCTCGATCTCCGGGATCGGCAAGAAGACGGCCGAGCGGCTTTTAGTCGAGCTGAAGGGCAAGATCGCCGAGGCGGTGGTGGAGGGGCTGCCCAGCATCAAAGGACAGGGGACAGGGGCCGGTGACCCTGTGATAGAGGCCCTGATGACCCTTGGGCTGAATTTCGCCGAGGCCAAGGGCGCACTGGACAAGGCCAAGGCCAAGCTGGGGGACAAGGCTCCGGTGGAGCAGTTGATCCGGGAAGCATTAAAGGGCAAGTAACAAACAATAAAAAGCGGAAGAAAAAATGAAAAAAGCATTCTTGCTGGTGTTATTGTTGACTGTTGTTTCTTTGGCCCAGGCCCAAAGCGGCCGGTGGCGGCATATCACACAGATAAATCCGGATACCATTAATACTTGGGATTGTAAATTAATTAATACCGGCAATCAATTGTGGGCCATATGGCAAGAAGGATATTCTTACAATGATACGATAGCTATGCTATATTTTAGCAAATATGACGGAAATAGTTGGGCTATGATAAAATCAGAAAATACGGGTTATTTCAATTTCTGTACTGTCAGTGACGTGCAGATTGATGCTCAAAGGAATGCTCGATTATATATTTATTATGGAGAGAGCACTTTAAAAACTCCCAATTTTGGTGCAAAATTATGGCCTTGGGGCGTCTATACTGCACATTGTCCTTTTTATGCTGATAACTGGAGCTCTTTGGCTTCATGTTACGAATGGTATAATCTTGAGGAAATGAAATTAACAATATCAAGAAACAATGAGGTGTTTATTCTGTCACAAGATCATATGCATGTTTCTTCAGGCCAAGGCAGCGGAATATATAGCCATATTTATGACACAACCTGGGCTCAGAAAATTGAAGCTTCATTCGATGATGGTATGGTTATTAACCATGGATCGCCGTCAATAACAGTAGACAAAAATGATTCGCTTTGGAAAGGTTGGTGTTCAACTCAATATTATACCTTACCGGGGGATGTACCTAATTGGGTTACTATTAATAATAATAAAATTGACACAAACAGCACCACTGCCTTTGGTGATCTGCAATTGTGTGTTGATAGCTTAAATAAAATATGGGCGTTTTACACTTCAGACAGCATAAGATGCAGGGTTAATGAAAATGGGACATGGCAGCCGATTGCATCTATTGGAGCAGGCAGTTATTTGAAGTCTGTTGTTGATAAAAGTAATAACATCTGGCTGGCCTGCCGGAAGGACAGCATCATTTACGTTAATTTCTATAATCAATCGAACTGGGGCAACTGGGATTCTATAACCGTAGGTTGGTTACAGCATCTTTCCTTGGATCAAATGGGCAATCCTTGTCTGGCTTGGGGGCACAATGGTAACATCTATTCCGGTGTTTACTGCCGAGATACTTTGGCCCCAACCGTCTCAATAACTTCTCCCGCGGCCGGATCGGAATACACCGAAGGACAGCAGGTCCCGGTGCACTGCACTTATTCCAGCGATGCGGCATTTTTGAACATCTACTGCCGGCGGTCTGGTTCTTCCGACTGGCAAAAGCTGTTTGACATGGTTCCGGTGGATTCC
Source organism: bacterium (assembly GCA_030655055.1). Lineage (NCBI taxonomy): Bacteria > bacterium. Next base: position 15,233 of record JAURWH010000080.1, on the reverse strand, counting down.
TCGATGAACTGGACCGTGCCTAATGATTCTTCCGATTACAGTTTCAAGGCCGAGGCCATTGACTCCGGCTGGAATACATCCTTGGACAGCACCGGCTGGTTCGCGGTAAAACCGCTGGGAGTGCAGGGAGCTCCAAGTGAACAAGCGAAGATCGCTTTTGGATTGAGAAACTCAGGGCCTAATCCATTTAAACGATCGGCAGTGATCAATTATCAATTACCCCAGGACGGTCCGGTGCAGATAAAAGTCTACAATGCCAACGGGCAGCTGGTAAAGACCACCGTCAACGCATCTCAGAATGCCGGAGCGTACACGGCAAGGTGGAACGGCAACAACGAACAGAACGTCCCGGCCTCGGCCGGGGTGTATATCTGCCGGCTCATGGCTGCGGGGCAGACTGCCTCGGTCAAACTGATAAAACTAAAATAGCAAAGGATCAATGAGTCAATAAAATGCAACATTACACTGCAAAAATAGCTGGCTTGACCCAGAAATTCAACCCGGTGGAGTATTTCAAGGAATTCAATTTCGAAGAATACCTGAAATTCGACCTCAAGAACATCAAGGGCGACCTGCTGGGCGGACTGACCTCGGCCATCGTGGCCCTGCCCCTGGCCCTGGGCTTCGGCATCCTGGCCACCAACGGCGACCCGCGCGGCGCGGTGGCCGGGCTTTACGGCGCAATCTTCACCGGCGTCCTGGCCTCGCTGTTCGGCGGCACCAGCCAGCAGATCACCGGACCCACCGGCGGGATGACCGTGGTGCTGACCGAGGTCTTTGTGGAGGTCAGCCGGAGCGGCAATTATCAGACCGCATTGAGCGCCCTGCTGCTGGCCTGTCTGATAGCCGGAATAATACAGATAGCCTTCGGGCTTTTCAAGCTGGGCCGCTTTGTAAGCTTTGTGCCCCAGCCGGTGATAGTGGGTTTCACCAACGGCATCGCCATCCTGATCTTTTTGCAGCAGCTTAAAACCTTTGCCGCGGCCCCGCTGGTGGCGGCCATCACCATCGGCTTCATCGTGCTGACCCCGATGTTCAACCGCTCCCTGCCCAAGCTTTTCATCGGCCTGGTGCTGGGTTCCCTGGTGGCCTATTTCTTCGCCTCGCATTATGCTCTTTTCAATATAGGTTTCAACTGGCAGGGATTCTCCTTTTATGATGCCGGCGGCTTGAAATTGGTGGGCGAGATCCCCCGGTCACTGCAGCTGCCTTCGTGGCCCACCGCTTCGCTGGCCGCCTGGCGCAAGGCCATTCCGGCCGGGTTCACCATCGCCATCCTGGGGTGCCTGGAGACTCTTTTGGCCAGCGTGGTGGTGGACACCGTCACCAACACCGAGCACAACAGCAACCGGGAGCTGGTAGGGCAGGGCATCGGCAATTCCCTGGCCGCGCTTTTCGGCGGCATCGCCGGGACCGGGGCCATCGTCCGGACCACCATCAACATCCGCTCCGGGGGAATGACCCGGCTGTCCGGGGTCATCTGCGGGCTGTTCCTGCTGATGGTGGTTCTTTTCCTGGCGCCCATCGCCGGTTTCATCCCCCTGGCGGCCCTGGCCGGGGTGCTGATGATGGCGGCCATCGGGATGTTCGAGTGGGAGCCGCTGAAAATGATCCCAAAGACCCCGGCCGCCGATTCGCTGGTGATGGTGACCACCATGCTGGTGACGGTCTTCGCCGACCTGATCTCCGCCGTCCTGATCGGGATGGTGCTGGCCACCATGCTTTTCCTTAACCGGATGAGCAAGCTGGGGGTGATCCCCCGGACCGAGTCCGAGCTCAAAGGCCTGTCGCCAGAGACCAAGGAGATCATGAAAAAGCAGAAGATAGCGGTCTTCAACATAGAGGGCCCGCTGTTCTTCGGGGCTGTCAAGACCTTTTCCCGGGAGCTGACCCAGGCCTCGCCCGATACTTTGATCCTGGACATGAAGAACGTGCCGGTGCTGGACCTCTCCGGGGCCCAGGCCATCGAGAATGTGGTCAGCCGGATGAAGTCCAGGAAGAAGCGGGTGATCCTGTCCGGCCTGCGCCCGGATGTGCGGCAGGTGCTGCACGAGCTGGAGATCATCCAGAAGATAGGGGCCGACAGTTTTCCCGATGACCTGTACAAGGCGGTGGACTACGCGGTCTCGCTGTCCCAGAATGTTCAGCCCAGCCTGGCCGATTATTTCAAGGACGACCTGGTGATGATAGACGCCGAGGCAGGTTCAAAGGAGGAGCTGTTCGAAGACGCCGCCCAGAAGGCTTTGCAGGCCGGCTATGTCTACGACAAAAAAGCTTTTCTGGACAACCTGTGGCACCGGGAGAACGACTCGCCCACCAGTCTGGGCCACGGTGTGGCCATCCCGCACTCGCGCTCCGGGGCAGCCTCGGACGAGATCGTGGTGATATTCATCAAGCTCAAAAAGGCCATAGCGGGTTACGACGGCATAGACGGCCAGCCGGTCAAACTTATTTTGATGATCTCGGCCGGGGACTATGTCAACGGTTACCTTAAAGTTCTGAAGCTCATAACCCTGGCGGTGGGCCGGGAGGAGCCGCGGCAGAGGTTGTTGGAGGCCAAGAGCGTGGAAGAAGTGCTGGAAGTGTTCAAGGGGATAAAGGAGTAAAATGAGAACAGTATCCAAGAGCCTACGGCTCTCAGCGTTAATAAGTTTACTGTTTACAGTTAATGTAAATGCAGAAATCAAGTCATTCGTCCGCGAATACACCTACCAGGCCGGGGAATATGACAGCAGGCTGACCTGCCGGGCCATTGCCATGACCGAGGCCAAGCGCCTGTTGCTGGAGGAACTGGGAACATTCCTCAAAAGCTCCACCACAGTGCAGAACGGCATGGTGGTCAGCGACGACGTCTCCGTTTTCACCGCCGGGGCCGTGCAGACAAAATTAGTGGAAGAAAAATGGGACGGGACCCAGTATTGGATCAAGGTCCAGATGGACGCCGACCCGGACAGCGTGGACCTGGCGGTCAAACGCCTGCGGGAGGACCAGAACAAGACGGCCGAGTTGGAAGCTCTTAGGCAAAAAACAGACCAGGCCTTAAAGGAGATCGCCCAGCTCAACCAGCAATTGTCCCAGGCTTCATCCGAGGCCTCCAAATTCAGCGACCAGATCAAGTATCTGGAGAATGCCCGCCAACTCTCGGCTTCGGAGCTCAGCCAGCAGGGCATGGCCGCCCTGATGGCCAATGACCACACCGGCGCGCTTCTGGCATACAGCAAAGCGCTGGAACTGGACCCTCTCAACGGCACTAACCTGGTCAACCGCGGCATTGCCTATGCCCGGGCAGGAGATAATCAAAAAGCTATCCTGGATTACGACCAAGCCGCCAAGACGATGTCCGGGGACCACCGTCTGTACTACAACCGGGGGATCGCATTTTACGGCTTGAAACAGTACGTCAAGGCCTTGAAGGATTTCAACCAGGCCATTCTGCTGAAGCCTGATCACTCGAAATCATTCTATAATCGGGCACTGGTTTACGAAGCTCTGAAAAACAATAAATTGGCTCTGGCAGACTACGCGAACTCGATCAAACTGGATCCAACCGACCTTCAAGCTTACAACAACCGGGGAGCGGTCTACCTGCAGCAAAAGCTTTACGCCAAGGCCATCTCGGATTTCAACAAAATGATAGAAATTGATCCAACCTTCAGCGACGGCTACCTGAACCGGGCCGGGGTCTATGCCGTCAAAGGCGACATGGCGGCGGCCCTGGTGGATGCCAAGAAGGCGGCGGAACTGGGAAACGAAGATGCCAGGCTGCTGATAGAACGTTTAGTACCTTAGCCACAAAGACACAAAGACACCAAGCTTATTTATAAGTTGAAATATTTTAGTGCCTTAGTGTCTTAGTGGCAAAAAATAAAACTTCATATTGATATGACAGACAAAATCACCATACCCGATATCCTGGAAGGCGATCTGGAGTTCGACAGCTCGGTCCGGCCCCAAAACTTCGGAGATTTCGTGGGCCAGGACAAGATCAAGAGCAACCTCAAGGTCTTCATCCAGGCGGCCCAGGGCCGGGGCGAAGCCATAGACCACATGCTGTTCTGCGGGCCGCCGGGCCTGGGCAAGACCACATTGGCCCACATCATCGCCAACGAGATGGGGGTCCAGATCAAGGCCACCACCGGCCCGGTGCTGGAGCGCCCGGCCGACCTGGCCGGGATCCTGACCAACCTCCAGGAGCACGACGTGCTGTTCATAGACGAGATCCACCGCATCAACCGGATGGTGGAGGAGTACATTTACCCGGCCATGGAGGACTATTGCCTGGACATAATGATAGACAAGGGACCCAGCGCCCGCTCGGTGCGGTTGAACCTTCCCAAGTTCACTTTGATCGGAGCCACCACCCGGGCCGGCCTGCTGACCGCGCCGATGCGGGCCCGCTTCGGGATGATCAACCGGCTGGATTACTATACCCATGCCAACCTGGAACAGATCATCACCCGGTCAGCCCAGATCCTGAAAGTCGACATCACCGAAAAGGGCGCCAGGGAGATCGCCAAGCGTTCCCGGGGAACGCCCCGGGTGGCCAACCGCCTGCTGCGCCGGGTGCGGGACTTTGCCCAGGTGGAATCGGACGGGAAGATCACCGACCAGGTGGCAGACTCGGCCCTGCTGCGTCTGGAGGTCGATGCATTAGGTTTGGACGACATGGACAAGAGGATTCTGGAGGCCATCATTAAGAAATTCAACGGCGGGCCGGTGGGGCTTAACACTTTGGCGGTGGCGGTCAGCGAGGAGGCAGATACCTTGGAAGAAGTGTACGAGCCGTATCTGATCCAGGAGGGTTTTTTAAAACGCACGCCAAGAGGGCGGGAGGCCACGGACCTGGCGTACCGGCATCTGGGATTGAACAGTCCTCAAAACACCCAAACAAAAATCATTTAATTCATAGACCGGCATGATATGAAGAAAATCATATTGCTTCTATCTTTGGCTGCAATCGGGTGCGCATCACAAGTAACCATCAAACACGATCTTCGTCGGACTTTGCCGGTCATCATCGATGAAAGCACTACCGGAGGTCAGAGATTCGGCGCGGGGTTTGCGGGTAAAACAGGTTCGGAACAAAAAGCAACTACGGAATATTATTATACTGATGCAGTAAATGCAACTTTTGAATCCTATGAAAAATCCAATGCCTATGGCTATTTAAGTTTCACGCCGTATCCCTGGTTCTCAATCCGGGCCGGACTGGATGATGTCGGCTACTGTGGCGATGCAATATTCAGGATAAGCAAACCAATGAACAGCGCCGCAGGTTTCCTTGATCTGGGCCTGACCCGGGCTGCCAGCGCCAGCCTGACTGGTTATGCCAATAGTTCTCCCAGCTATTATCGTATTGGCTTAGGCGGTTCCGTAGCACCCTTTTCTTTCGGATCGGACACTTGTTTTAATAAAAAGGCCGCCAGGTTCCGGGTTTACGGCAGTGTAACCTTGACCCAGTACCCGGAGTGGATAGATTTTTCACAATCTTTTAACGACAGTACCGGCGCTGCCATAGAAAGCTGGACCATAAAAACCTTGGTAAAGGGAGAAACCAATATTTTTACCGGTGGCCTTTCCTGGGAGCCGGGCATATTTCTCTTTTCCTTGGGCGCCCAGAGGGCATTTCAGACCAAGGAGAAGGGTGTTCGGGTCGATCTCGGCAGCCAGCCGCCATATCTGGTTGATACAAACCCCAAATCCGAATTGCGTTATTTGTTCAAACTTGGTTTTAGAATTTAACAAATGAAATGAGACTATGACCGACAAACCAAAAATCGGCCTGGCCCTCTCCGGCGGCGTAGGCTACTGCCTGGCCCACATCGGTGTCATCAAGGCCCTGGAACAAAGGGGCCTGGAGGCCGACGTGGTGGCCGGGACCTCGGGCGGGGCCCTGATCGGATGCCTTTACGCCTCGGGCCTCAGGTCCGACCGGTTGGAGGAGATCGCCCGCGAGATATCCTGGACCAAGCTGATGTCGCCCACCATGGTCTTCCGGGAAAAGGGCCTGCTGTCATCGGAGCCCATCGAGAAATTGGTGGACCAGCTGATAGGCACCAAAAGGCGCTTCAACGAGATGAAACTGCCCTTGTCCGTAACTGCGGTGGACCTGATCAGCGGCAAGGCCATAAACTTTCCCAACCACCCGGACGACCTGATAGCTCCGGCGGTGCGGGCCTCCTGCTCGGTGCCCATCGTCTACGCGCCCCTGAAGATGGGTAACTGGCTGCTTTCGGACGGCGGCATCCTGGATCCCCTGCCGATGGAGCCTTTGAAAAGGTTCAATCCCGACGTCACCATCGCCGTTTCCTTCATGCCCGGACAGTTCGAGCCGGACAGCCTGTTCGAGATCGGGGTCCGCTCCATGGAGATAGCCAACATCAAGGAATCCCAGATGTCCCGCAAGGAGGCCGACATCCTGATAGAACTGCAGACCGGCCAGGTCTCCAGCTGGGACCTGAAATCGGCTTTGACCCTGATAGAACTTGGCCAGCAGGCGGCCGAGAAGGCGTTGGAGGCCTCCAAGGAAAAGCTGGCCGCCCAAAAACCTTTCTGGTTCGACATGATAAACAAAAAGTGGGGTTCCGGTTCATGATGATCTATCTTCTGCCCGCACTCCTGGCGCTGGTAATGCTGGCCGGATTCTGGTTCCTGTTCCAGTCCTTCAGCCGCCAGATGAAGGAACTTAAGGACTCCGCCAAGAACGACCAGGCCATGAACCTGGTGGCCCAATGGATGCAGGAAACCAAGGTTTCGCTGGACTCCCGGCTGCAGGAGACCCGCCAGGTGTTGGATTCCAGACTTTCCGAGGTGGACGCAAAGCTGGGCCGGTCGCTGGACACGGTCAGCCAGAGGCTGGAGACCAACACCAAGACCGTGGGCGAGCGGCTGGACAACGCGGCCCGGGTGATCGGCGACGTTCAAAAGAGCCTGGGCTCCATGAACCAGGAGACCCAGCGGATCAAGGAGATCGGCCAGGATATCGCCTCCCTGTCCCAGATCCTGCGATCACCCAAACTGCGGGGCGGGATGGGGGAATTCTTCCTGGGCGACCTGTTGGCCCAGATCCTACCGCCCCACCACTTTGAGCTGCAGTACGGATTCCGCTCCGGGGAGAAGGTGGACGCGGTGGTCAAGCTTTCCAAGCGGCTGGTGCCGGTGGACGCCAAGTTCCCGCTGGAGAATTTCAAGAAGATGCTGGAGGCCCAAAGCGACGAGGAACGCAAGAGCTGGCGGAGGAAGTTCGTCTCCGACGTCAAGAAGCACGTGGACGCCATCGCCTCCAAGTACATTCTGCCGGACGAGAACACCTTTGACTTTGCCCTGATGTACATCCCGGCCGAGAACGTATATTACGAGACCATCATCAAGGACGAGAATTTCGGCGAGGACAGGTCCATCTCCACCTATGCCATTGAAAAGCGGGTGATCCCGGTCTCGCCCAATTCCTTCTACGCCTATCTCCAGGCCATAGTGCTGGGTTTGCGGGGGATGCGGGTGGAGGAAAGCGCCCAGGAGATCATAGATTCGCTCTCCCGGCTCAAGGGCGACTTTGGCAAATTCCGCGACGAGTTCGACATCCTGGGCAGCCATATCTCCAACGCCGGGAAGAAGTATGAGGAGGTGGACAAGCGGCTGGTCAAGTTCGAGGACCGGCTGGAAGGGGTGGAGGGAAAGCAGATTGCTTCGGATAAACCTCAGTGGACCTCTCCGGAAGATAAATAATCACTGTTGCAACCAATAATCAAAATACAGCTGGTAAGATGATCATGGATAACATACTGTCATTCATAATGCCCAATCTTCCGTTTCTCATTTTCATAGGCGTATTTCCGCTGATGCTCTATCTGGGCTACCTGGGCCGGCAGAAGCAGAAGGCCAAGATGAAGGACATCGCCATGAAGCTGGGACTGCAGTTAAGCGAGGGCCAGCTTTTTCAGCAAATGAACAGCCAGCCCCAAAGGCTCAGCAATGCCCGGGACTTCAATACTTACCAGGCTTCCCAGAAACTGGCCGGGAACGGTTTTATCAAAGACCTGCTGGCGATGATGTCCCCCTTGTCCCTGACCGGGAAATACAAGGGCTCCGAGGTCAAGATCATAGTGATCAAACGGGATAAGACCACTTACACCGAATTCAAAACCGCTTTTCCCCGGCCGCTGGGACTGGGGCTTAAGATCAACGCCAACAGCCTGCTGCTGAAACAATTCATCCTGGGACAGAAGGGCAAAGAGGTGCAATCCGGCAACGAGCCGTTTGACAAGAAGATCCAGGTCACCGGCAGCGATCCCCTGAAGATAAAGTACCTGATGACCCTGGAGAACCAGCGGTCCCTGCTGGACCTCTTCTCCGCCCATCCCGCCGCCACGGTGGATGACCAGGGGATCAGCGTCAGCGTCCGGGGTTTTGTTGACGATCACATGAAATGTTCGGCAGTGCTGGACAAGATGGCGGCGGCCGCCAGGCATTTCAGCGGCAACTGAAAGACTGCAAACCTTTAATAATGCCAGATATCTTCGATAAAATAAAAGAGAAACACATTCCCTGGCTGATCGCCCTGGTCATCCTGGTACTGTATGCACCAGCCTTGCGGCATCAGTATACCTACATGGATGATTACGGGTTGATAGTCGAGAACTTTAAGTTCACCGGGGACATCAGAAATATACTTCAGGCCTTCACTCAGGACGCTTTCGGAGGCAAAGGGACCATCTACCGTCCGCTGTTGACGGTTTCCTTTATGCTGGATGCGGTATGGAGCGGGGTCCGGCCCTGGGGATACCACCTGACCAACATATTGCTGCATCTGGCCTGCTGTCTGCTGCTGTACAGGCTTCTTAAGACCCTTATAACCAGGATAGGCATTGCCGCCCTGTTCGCTTTGATCTTTGCCGTGCACCCGGCGTTGAACCAGGCCGTGGCCTGGATCCCGGGAAGGAACGACAGCCTGCTGGCCTTGTTTGTACTAACCTCGGCGCTGGCTTTCATCAGATATGTTGAAACCAGAAACTGGCAATGGCTGGGGGCTTATCTTGCGCTAAGCCTGGCGGCCCTGTTCACCAAGGAGAGCGCAGTGCTGCTGCCGCTGGTATTCATCCCGGTACATGGGTTTGTCTTAAAGCGAAAACGGGAAAATATAATCAAGCTCCTGCCTTTGCTTTTGGGTTGGCTGGCCATTTTGGCTTTCTGGTATTATCTGCGGAATACGGCTCTGCCCGGGGACAGCCAGTTGACTGAAATGACCTTCAACGGGTTTTACGAGAATGTGAACGGAATGCTGGGATATTTCGGCAAGATATTCTTTCCGTTCAACCTGGCGGCCATACCCGTCCCCATTGATACCAACATCGCTTTGGGGACTGCGTCGGTGATCCTGGTCAGCGTGCTTTTTGGCTGGAAGGGCATAAATAACAAACCATTATTCATTCTGGGCCTGGGCTGGTATCTGCTGTTCCTGCTGCCGTACATCGTGAGTTCCTCCGGCTACGCCAATTTTTTAGAACAGCGGCTGTATCTGCCGCTGGCCGGCCTGATGCTGATGCTGGGGCAGTCAAAGGCCCTGGCCAGCCTGGATCTTAGGAAGACGGGGCAGAGGTATCTGGCTGCCGGGTTGATCTTAGTGCTGGCGGTACTGTCGCTGGCGCACAACCGCAAATATCAGGACGGAACGACATTCTGGGAGTATGCCGTAAAAACATCGCCCAATCTGTTCTATGCCCATGACATGCAAGGCAAGGTCCGGTTCCAGAACGGCGAATATGCTGCGGCGCTGGCATCGTTCCGGGAGGCCGCCCGGCTGAAGCCGGATTATCAGCATGCCTTTAATAATATGGGGATGGCCCTGTACTCGCTGGGCAATGTTGCCGAAGCTGAAATGCATTTCAAAAAATCCCTGGCCATTGACCCCGGTTATGCCGAGGCCGCATCCAACCTAGGGATCCTTTACGCCGGCCAGGCCCGGATGGATTCTGCCCTGAAATATCAGATCCAGGCTTTTTATCTGGCACCCGATGATGAGAACTATGCCATAAACGCCGGACGGTTGTATTTACAGGCCGGATATGCTGACAGCGCGATCGCTGTCTATCAGGAAGCATTGAGGCATCAGCCAGGGTCTTTTCGTTTGTTGAAAGAGCTGGGAACCTTGTATTTCAAGGGCGGCAGGCCGGCCGAGGCCAAAACAACACTGACCAAAGCCTATCTGGCAAGTCCAAAGGATCCCGCCATAGCTGGATACCTGGCCCTGCTGAGTTTCCGGGAAAAGGATTATTCAGCGGCTGTCAAATATTACGACCGGGCGGTGGAATTGGGGCAAAAAGCTGATCCCAGGATACTGGAAATACTGCAACCCTACCGGTGAAGACAGCAAACCCATGTTAAAAAATATTGATCACTGCCTGAAATGATGAAAAAACTGATATTGCTGCTGTTTCTGACGGTCATTGCCTGTCTGAAGGTAAACGCTGAGAACCAGGACAAAATCACTCTTCAGATCGATACTACCGGAACAATTGCCAAGATCGCGTTGGACAACGATCTTGCCGCGGAGAAGCTGTTAAAAGGCCTTAAGCTCAGGCCGGACCAGTCGCAGCAAACCATGTCACAAGCCGGGATTCCTCTGGATAAAGTTCAAAAAGCAGTCCGCAAACTGAAGGTACTGCAGGCCACCGAGAAAGCCAAGGACTGGAAACAGATCGTATCAAAATTCGGGCTGTGGATCCTGGCGCTTGTTGCCGCTACGATATTGCTGGTCAGAAAAAAAACATCAACCAAACTCCGCTTGTTTTGGCTGGCCGGAACCGCCTTGCTGTTCGGCTTCATATACGGCAGCGATCCCAATCCCATGGGGACTATCAAGGACGCCATCGTTCTGCTGGGGAAGGAGGGCGTGGTCTTCCCGCCCCGGATGATCGCGGCCGGTGTCTTTCTGCTGATGGTCTTCGTTTCCAACAAGGCCATCTGCGGTTGGGGCTGCCATTTTGGGGCCCTGCAGGACCTTTTGCACTTCATTCCATTCAAGAAGTTCAAACTGCCGTTCTGGCTGACCAACTGCATCCGGGTGGCGGTGTTCGGCTCGGTCGTTCTGCTGGCCTTTGCCTGGGGGCTGGACTGGGTGGGCGAAGTGGATCCTTTCAAGTTGTTCAATGTCAGCAACTGGGCCCTGGGTTTGGCCGGGATGATATTCGCGGCATCCATCCTGATGCTCAGTGTTTTCTTCTACCGTCCCTGGTGCCAGCTGTTCTGTCCCTTCGGGCTGGCCGGCTGGCTGGTGGAGCAGATCAGCCTCCTGCGTCCCCGGATAGACCGTCAGGGGTGCCTTAAATGCCAGAAGTGCGTCGGGGTCTGTCCCACCCAGGCCATGGACGGCATATATCACGATAAAAAGTTCCGGGCCGATTGTTTTACCTGCGGCCAGTGCATCAGCCAGTGCCCGGCTCAAGTAATAAACTGGAAACATCAATCCAGCCGCAAGGAGTTGAAATGAAACGAGCGATCCTGATCCTTTCATTGTGCCTGGTCCTGTCCGGCCTGGCGCTGGCCCAAACCACCCAGCCGCTGTTCCTGATAGAGCGGACCAAGAACATCAACAAGCTTTACTACGAAGCGAACATTGCCAAGAACGGTGAGATCAACGCCAAGGAGCCGATCAAGGCCTTCTGGATAATGTGGGCCAAGGATTCCACCGGCCAGACCACCGAACCGCTGTCCTTCATCGAAAAGAAGATGGCCTACGGCTACAACGTGGAACCGGATCCCTCGGGCAAACACTACAACATGACCCTCAAGCCTTTTAAGGAAAGACTGATCAAGATATCCCTGCTTAACGGGACCGCCAGGGCCGAGATGCTTATCAACGGCCAGCCTTCGGCCTTCGAAAAAATGTACATCTATTCCAAGGGCGATTCCAAACCGGATTCCATCAAGCTTTACGGTACCGAGATAGAGTCTGGTGCCAGGAAGTACGAACTGGTGATCCCCAAGAAATAACCTACACGGACCTCCTGATTTATTCTATAAGGAAACCAGGAAGCTCAGGAATCGGTCTTGGTCCCAGTTAGTTAGTATTCCTGCCTTCATGGATTCCTAATAAAAAACCTGTCTAGTGGTTACATTAATATTATGAATTTGTCGAAAGTTCAGAAAGCGGTATCAATGACCTTTAAATCCGGTTACGTGGCCCTGGCCGGGCGGCCCAATGTGGGAAAATCAACCCTGCTCAACGCCCTGCTGGGCCAGAAGCTGGCGGCGGTCAGCCGCCGCCCCCAGACCACCCGGCAGAGGGTGCTGGGGATCCTGACCAGCGACCAGCACCAGGTTGTCCTGATGGACACCCCGGGACTGCTGGATCCCCGCTATGCCATGCAGGACGCCCTGCTGAAGATCGCGGTCAATTCCATCTCCCAGTCCGATGTCCTGGCCTTTCTGGTGGATTCCCAAAAGGGCTGGCATGACGAGGACTGGAATTATCTGCAAAAGTACCGGCGCAAAAACACCATCGTGGTGCTGAACAAGATAGACGCGGTACCCAAGGAGGGAGTGCTGGAGCTGATCGCGCAGGTGAACCAGGCCACCGGGCTGGATCAGATTTATCCTATATCAGCCCTGAAGAAATTCGGTCTGAAAGAACTGGAAGAAGGCCTGATCAAACTTCTTCCAGAGGGCAAACCGTTCTATCCCGATGAGATGGTGTCCGACCAGCCGGAGAAGTTCTTCGTGGCCGAGATCATCCGGGAGAAGATCTTTGAACTGTGCGGAGCCGAGGTGCCCTACGCCACCGCGGTGATCATCGACGAATTCAAGGAGCAGGAGGGCCGGAAGGACGTGATCAAGGCCACCATCTGGGTGGAAAAGCAGTCCCAAAAGCCGATCCTGATAGGCCAGGGCGGCCATAAGGTCAAGGCCATCGGGATCAATTCCCGGAAGGAGATAGAGGAGTTTTTGGATCGTCCGGTGTTTTTGGAACTGTTTGTCAAGGTCAAGGAGAAGTGGCGGAACAACGAGTCTGACATCAGGGAGCTTGGTCTCTCTTAAAAATAAAAAAGCCCCGCAGTTTGCGGGGCTTTTTTATTTACTTTCTGCTATTTCTGCTGTATCCGGTTCTTGGCGTTGATATGCTCCCTTAAACTCCTGCTGAAAACATGGCTTCCGTCCCCCTTGGCCACGAAATAAAGGTATTCCGTCTTAGCCGGGAAAACGGCCGCTTCCAGCGACTTCCGTCCGGGGTTGCAGATGGGGCCGGGGGGAAGGCCTATCCGCCGGTAGGTGTTGTAGGGGGACTTTATCTCCAGATCGGCGTAGGTCAGCCGGGTCTTTTTCCGCCTGGGAAGGATGTATTCGATGCTGGCGCAGGATTCCAGAGGCCGCCTGGCTCTCAACCGGTTGTAAAAGACCGAGGCCACCACCGCCCGTTCCGAGTCCACCTGGGCCTCAGCCTCCACCATCGAAGCCATGATCACCGCCTGGTGCAAAGTGCGGCGCTGTTTTTTAAGCTCCCGGCCCCATTCCGGGGGGATCTGTTGGCGGAACTGTTCCAGCATCAAACTCGCGATCCTGTCGGCCGGGGTCTCCCATTCAAAGGAGTAGGTGTCGGGGAAAAGATAGCCTTCCATGTTTCGGGCCGGGATACCCTGGCTGCGGCAGAAGGCGGTGTCCTTGAACTTTTCCAGCAGGGCGGAACTGTCGTTGCCGGTGGCGGACTGGAGCAGGCCGGCTATCTGGGCCATGGTCAGCCCTTCGGGGATGGTCAGCATGTTGTAGATGTTTGCGCCCCGGTTCAGCTGCTGCAGGGCCTCCCAGGAAGACATCGGCCATTCAAACTTATAACGTCCGGCCTTAAGGTGCTGGTTCAGTCCCAGTACGTAGGACAATAACTTGAAGCTGCGGGGGCTGCTGATCACGCCTTCCTGGTAAAGGTTATAGGCGATGCGGGTGGTGGATTGCCCCTTGGTGATGGTAATTATCCGGGCTTCCCAGCCGGTATCAACCGCCGGTGAAACAAAGAACAGCAGATAGCCGGCGGTTCCCAGCACGACGACGGCCAGAAAAAGGGACAGTCCGGTGATGTGTTTTTTAGCTGACAGCATGATCTTTTAAATAATCGGTAAGAATTATGGTGGCGGCCGTTTTATCAAGAAGCTGCTTGTTGTTCTTAAGCCTTATCCCGGACTGGTGCATGCTTTGCTGGGCGATCTTGCTGGTGAACCTTTCGTCATACAAATGCACCGGAAGTTCCAGCACCCTTTCCAAAAAATCCTTTGTCTCATCCACCATCCGGCTGAGGTCGGTGGGGGAGCCGTCCAGATGGGAAGGTTTCCCCAGCACGATGGCGGTGATGGGGAAGCGCGACTGGTAATCCTTTATTTTGGCCAGCAGGTCCTGACGTCCCCGGATCTCAAAGCATTCCAGCCCCTGGGCGGTGATGCCCAGCTCGTCGCTGATTGCGGAGCCCACCCGGCGCTTGCCCAGGTCCAGGGCCAGCACCCGGCCCTTAGGTTTTGATACCGGCATAACGGCAAAAATCCTTGATGGCTTGGATATGGGCCTTGAAGGCAATGTTCTTGGGCAGTTTGTCCAAGGGGAAGAGTTTTATGGCGCTGGCATCATCCCCGGCCTGGTATTCATCCCCGGAGGGAAGCCCCAGGTAGACTATCAGGACGGCATGGGTGCGGGGATCGTCTTTCCCGCTGTACACCCCGATAAGTTCGCCCACCCTGATCCTAAGCCCGGTCTCTTCCAGGATCTCCCGCTGGGCGCAGGCTTTGGGCGATTCCCCGTATTCCATGAAACCGGCCGGCAGGCACCAGTCCCCGCGGTAGGGATCATATTTGCGCCGGACCAGCAGCAGCCGGCCTTTGATCAATATTATGCATCCGGCAGCCGGGGCCGGGTTGCGGTAATAGACAAAGCCGCAGGCCGGACAGTTTTGGCGCCGGTGTCCGTCAAGGCTGGTCTTCTGCAGCGGTCCGCCGCAGCCGGGGCAATGCTTGTAAGTCATGAGCAATTTTATAAACAAATATTATTAACAAGGGCTGAAAATATATTTTACATTTTTATTAGGAATCCATGAAACCATGAATACTAAACGGGGGAAACTTTATAGATTCCTGTATACCTGGTTTCCTTATAAAAGTTATCCGGCTGTTATCTCCAGTTAATATCATAAAAAGGCTGCTGGTATCTTTCCGGCAGCCTTTTTTAAGAATGGGGCAGGACTATTTGGCCTTTAGAACCTT
>JAURWH010000079.1 GCA_030655055.1 bacterium | reverse complement strand
GGGCCTTCGGGCTCCGGCAAGTCCAGCGCCGCGGCCCTGTTAAAGGACAAGCTCAAGGCCGAGGTCTATTCCGGCAAGGGCTATTACCGCATGGCCAAAAGCCCGGCCGAGGCCTGGAGGAAGTTCCAGGCCGTCCTGCAGGAGGGGGTGGACGGCAAAAGGAACGTCATCCTGATCCTGGTGGGCACCGACAACCTGGAGAAGTTCAAGGCCATGGGCAAATTCTGCCTGGTCCGGTTCACCGCCCCCCCGGCGGTGCTGGAATCCCGGTTTGCCGGGCGGACCACCGTGGTCACCCCCCAGATATCCAAGATGATCGCCGACCAGGAGGCCATGTGGCAGGACGTGCCCTGCGACCTGGTGATAGATACATCATCCAAGACGGTGGAGGAAGTGGTGAAGGAGATCGAGGGGGTGGTGGGGTGACCGACCACCGGGGTTAATTAGCCACAAAAAAGCACAAAATACACAAATGGTTTTTATTCATTTGTCTACGGTAACAGAGATCAGGTAAACCAACGGGGCGGGTCAATTGCATTGACCCGCCCCGTTAACGTTGTTCCCAGTCGCCGCTGGGTGACCTAACCCTATATCCCTTCCCCGCAAGGGAAGGGACTTGTTACCACCCCTTCCCTATGGGGAAGGGGACGGGGGTTAGGTCATCTCCTTCTTCAAATACTGCCCGGTATACGACGCCTTGTTGGCCGCCACCTGTTCCGGGGTGCCGCAGGCCAGCAATTGCCCGCCTTCGTCGCCGCCCTCGGGGCCCAGGTCAATCAGCCAGTCGCAGGACTTCACTATGTCCAGGTTGTGCTCTATCACTATCACCGTATTGCCCATGTCGGCCAGCCGGTGCAGGACAGCCAAGAGCATCTTAACGTCCTCAAAGTGTAATCCGGTCGTCGGCTCGTCCAGAATATAGAGCGTCTTGCCGGTGGCTATCTTGGATAGCTCGGCCGAAAGCTTCACCCGCTGGGCCTCGCCGCCGGACAATGTCGTGGCCGACTGCCCCAACTGGATGTACCCCAGGCCCACGTCGGCCAAAGTGGTCAGCTTGCGGGCCACTTTGGGGATGTTGGCAAAGAACTCCTGGGCCTCGGCCACGGTCATCCTCAGGATCTCGGCTATGTTCTTGCCCTTGTAAAGCACCTCCAGCGTCTCCCGGTTGTAGCGCTGGCCCTTGCAGACCTCGCAGGGGACGTAGACATCCGGCAGAAAGTGCATCTCTATCTTCACTATCCCGTCGCCCTCGCAGGCCTCGCAGCGCCCGCCCTTGACGTTGAAGGAGAACCTTCCGTTGGCGTAGCCCCGCAGTTTGGACTCCTGGGTCATGGCAAAAAGCTCGCGCAGGGTGGTGAACAGCCCGGTGTAGGTGGCGGGGTTGGAGCGGGGGGTGCGCCCTATGGGCGACTGGTCGATGTTGATCACCTTGTCCAGGTTCTCCCAGCCTTCCATTTTCCGGTGCTTGCCGGGCTGGGTGCGGGAGCGGTACAGCTTTTGGGCCAGAGCCTGGTACAGGGTGTCGTTTATCAAAGTACTCTTGCCGGAGCCGGAGACCCCGGTGATACCTATCAGCTTGGCCAGAGGGAACTCCACGTCCAGGTCCTTTAGATTGTTCTCCCGGCAGCCCAAAAGTTTAAGGCTCAGCTTGTTCCCGGCCCGCCGCTTCTTGGGCACCGGGATCTTCCTGGTTCCGGCCAGGTACTGACCGGTGAGGGAGGCCTTGGTCTGCATCACCTTCTTGGGCGTCCCCATCGCCACGATCTCGCCGCCGCCGGCCCCGGCCCCGGGCCCCAGGTCCACTATGAAATCGGCGGCCAGCATGGTCTCCTTGTCGTGCTCCACCACTATCACGGTGTTGCCGATATCCCGCAGTTTTACCAGGGTGTTCAGCAGTTTGACGTTGTCCCGCTGGTGCAGGCCGATGGAGGGCTCGTCCAGCACATACAGCACGCCGGTCAGCGAGGCGCCTATCTGCGTTGCCAGGTGGATGCGCTGGGCCTCGCCCCCGGACAGCGATTCCGAGTGCCGGTCCAAGGACAGGTAGTCCAGCCCCACGTCGGTTAAAAAGCCCAGCCGGGAGTTGATCTCCTTAAGCACCTGCTTGGCGATGGTCTTTTCCTTTTCGGTCAGCTTAAGCTCGGAGCCGAAGAACAGCCGGGAATTCTTGACCGACAGTTTTGACAGCTCGTTGATGGACCTTCCGGCCACCTTCACCGCCAGGGATTCCGGCTTCAAGCGCGCCCCCAGACAGACCGGGCAGGGCAGGATGGACATGAACTTTTCCACCTCGTAGCGGACGTAGTCGGAATCGGTCTGATGGTAGCGGCGCATCATCATGGGGATGATGCCCTCGAACTTCTTGTTGTACTGGTAGACGTTGTCGTTTGAGGCCGACTCGTAGCGGACCTTGACCTCTTTGTCGGTGCCGTAGAGCAGGATGTCCCGGTTCTTCTGGGACATCTTGCCCCAGGGCTCGTCCAGCGAAAAGCTGTAGGCCTTGGCCACCGCCTCCAGGTGGCTGCCTATCCAGTGGCCCATGGGGTCGCCGTAGTGGGAGATGGCCCCCTGGTTGACGGTCAGCTCCGGGTTGTGGACCAGGGCCTCGGGGTCAATCTCCATCTTTGTTCCCAGACCGGAGCAGGCCGGGCAGGCCCCAAAGGGGCTGTTAAAGGAGAACATCCTGGGCGAAAGCTCGCCCAGCGAGATGTGGCACTTGGTGCAGGAGAGCTTTTCGCTGTACAGCACTTCCTGCTTGTCGTTATATATGGCCGCCACCAGACCTTCCGAAAGCTTCAGGGCGGTCTCCAGCGAATCGGCGATCCGCTTCTGGGCTTTTTGGCCGATGGTCATCCTGTCCACCACTGCGTCTATGGCGTGCTTCTTGTTCTTGTCCAGCGCCGGCAGGGCGTCGATGTCATAAAGCTTCTTGTCTATCCGCACCCGCACAAAGCCCTCGCGCCGCAGTTTGTCGAACAGCTCCCGGTACTCGCCCTTGCGGCTCTGGATCAGCGGGGCCAAAATGGCCAGCTTGGTGCCCTCGGGCTGTTCCAATATGGCGTCGGTGATCTGCTGGACGGTCTGCGACGAGATGGGCTGGCCGCACTTGGGGCAGTGGGGGCGGCCGATCCGGGCGAACAGCAGTCTTAGGTAGTCGTGGATCTCGGTGACCGTGCCCACGGTGGAGCGGGGGTTCTTGCTGGCCGCCCTCTGTTCGATGGCAATGGCCGGGGACAGCCCGTCGATGAAGTCCACGTCGGGCTTCTCCATCAAACCCAGGAACTGGCGGGCGTAGGCCGACAGCGATTCCACGTAGCGGCGCTGGCCCTCGGCGTAGATGGTGTCAAAGGCCAGGGAGGATTTTCCCGAGCCGGACAGCCCGGTGATCACCACCAGCTGGTCGCGGGGGATCTCCAGGTCTATGTTCTTGAGGTTGTGCTCCCGGGCCCCCCGGATGGTAAGTTTGTCCATCATGTGATTGGGTGTCCTAAAAAGAATGATTGATGATTCTATTCAACCTGAACTCAACCCCTTGAACCCCTTCTCTTCAAAAGAGAAGGGGACGGGGGATGAGTTCAAACCTGATGCATGTAAAAAGGCAACCTTTGATTATATTAGCATTTGGGGCAAATGTCAAGGGAGGATAGACCCGTGTGGTAACCCCACCCAACCCTGGTTTTAACCGCCCCCATATCCCCCTCCTGGCAGGAGGGGGAGGTTAGTGCCAACCCCGGTATGTCGCGTTAAGAACCATCAGTGAGCATCGAAGTTGACGGCGGTTAAAAGCTTGTCTGCATGTTTGAGGGCAGGGTAAAGCCCGAGTTCAGACAAGCCCGCCGCAAGCGAGAAGCGCAGCGCCCGGATGGTTCTTTGCGACGAGCTTTTTCTTTTGGTTCTTTTCTTGTTGGCGGCACAAAAAGAAAAGAACAGTAAAGTTAATATATCGCCCTAAGGATGGAAAATAATCATTGATTTTTTCCCAATATATAGTATCATTAACCCTCAAACATATTCTGTCAACAACAATCCAATTACAAATAACCGGAGAAGCTACATGCCCGCCAGCAACTACTACCT
>JAURWH010000078.1 GCA_030655055.1 bacterium | reverse complement strand
TGTTCCTTGGCGAGGAAATATATGTCTTTTATCAAATTATTTGTTTTAGAACAACCGCAAATAATTGTGACGGCAAAGATACAACATAAATAAATTTTACGCATTTCTACATTCCTCTTACTTGTAAAAAAACTACTGTTTAATAATAGAGCATTAAAACAGCATTAGCTCGCTATCCCTTTCCCCGCCCGACTGGTCCTCGCTTTTGGCCAGGTAGATGTAGCGGTCTATCAAATTGACGTAGTCGCTCCAGCGCTTGTTCTGCAGGCCCTCCCGTTTGATGATCCGGGTAAAGGCCGCGGCGTGGGAATCCATGTAATCGCAATGGTGGACGATCAGGGCCTCCAGAGTGGAAGGAACCACCGGGCTGCCCTTCTCCTTTTCGCCGTGATGGGCCAGGATCATGTGCCTTAAGCGTTTCTCCAGCTCCTTGGGAAAATCCTTGACCCTGGGGACCCGCTCCATCAGCATCTGGTCGCCCAGCACCACGTGCCCCACCAGCCGCCCCTCGTCGGAATAGTCTATGAAGGTGGTGACGGCGAACTCCCGCATCTTGCCCATGTCGTGCAGCAGACAGCCTGTCAACAGCAGGTCGGCGTCCAACAGCTGGTAGTTGTTGAGCGCGGCCCGGGCCAGCCGGCAGACCCCCAGGGTGTGCTCGGCCAATCCGCCCAGGTGGGCGTGGTGCCACAGCTTGGCGGCCGGGGCCGCCAGGAACTTGTCCAGGAAATCCGGGTCGTCGAAGAACGCCTTGAGCAGCTTGGCCAGCGCCGGGTTCTTCACCGAGGCCATCTCCGCCCGGATCCCGGCCTCCAGCTCGGCCCGGGTCTTGTCCGAGCCTGCCATGAAGTGCTCCAGCCGGTATTCTTCCGCGCCGGCCCGGCGGATGTTCTCCACCCTCAGCTGGGGATTGTCCTTGTATCTTCCGGCCAGGCCCTTGATCTGGACCACGTCGCCCTGGGATACTTCCTTGAAGGCTTTTTCGGCCTCGTTCCACATCACCCCGTCGATCCGGCCGGTGGCGTCTCCCAGCTCCAGGTTAAGGTAGGCCTTGCCGTCCGATTCCTTGGTCTTCAGCTCTATCTTGCGCAGGGCGTAAAAATCTATCACTTCTTTTCCCGTAAAACCATCAGACCTGATGTCCCTGATGCATACCCGTTCCATCAAAACCTCTCAGTAAATATTCAAGTAATTGTATATTCATCCCGCCCAAAAGTCAACAAAAAAGGCCTGTACCTCAGTTCAAAGTAATATTTTACCACAGAATGCACAAAGGGCACAAAAAATTTTTAAAATTTTAGGAATGGACTCTGTGTCACTTCGGCTGGCTCAGTGCATCGCTCCGTGGCATGATGGGGTCTCTGTTTCAGGCCCGCACCACCGGGACGTCCGACCAGTTTGTGGTATAGCGGGGCGAGAGCTTCTTCTGGTTCATCCTCCAGGGCCGGTCTACGCCGGCGGCGGCGTACTTGATGGCACCCCGGCCCAGCCTGATGTTGACGGCGTCCACCGCCTGCATGATCCGGTATTCCCCCGGGCTCTCCCGGCAGGATGCCAGCAGGTCCGTCTGCACGGTGTCCCTCGGCCCGATGCCCGAAAGCAGCACCCCGGCCCGTTTGTAGGAATAGCCCGGCTTGAAGATGCTTTTAAGACCCCGGCCGGCCAGCTCCAGCAGGCGGGGGGTGTAATCGGTGGGTTCGGGCAAGCCCAAAGTGACGGAGTTGGAGTACTGGGGCTCGTCCCGAAAGCTGTTGCTGGCGATGAACACCGTCAGCAGTGAAGCCTTTGACCTCTGTTTTCTCAGCTTCTCGGCGCACATGGCGGTGAACTCGGCCGCCGCCTGCTCCAGGTCCTCCTTGGCGTGGATGTCCCGGCCGAAGGAGCGCGAGGTCATGATGCACTGCTTGGGCGGCGGGGTCTCCTGTCCCTCGATGCAGGGATTGCCCCGCAGTTCCTCCACCGTGCGCAGGCCCGTCACGGTCATGTGTTTCCTGATCCAGTTGTCGTTGGCGTCCCGCAGTTGCAGGGCGTTCCGGATGCCGTGACGGT
>JAURWH010000077.1 GCA_030655055.1 bacterium | reverse complement strand
TACGCCGGGTTCTTTGACAGCCAGAAGATCATGGAGCCCCAGCTGGACGCCCTCTACAAGTTCGACCAAGACCTGGCCGTGGCCATCACCGCCATCAGGAACAAGGTCAACACTCTGACGCCCGACCAGGCGGCCCTGGCCTCCCTGCTGTCCGACCTCCAGGGCTTTGACGCCACGCTTAACGCCCGCCACGAGGCGATCTCGGAGACCAAAGCCGTATAGTCATTTATACCTTTACAACATTTACAACATTTCGAACCTTGTTAAGGAGTCAGAAGATGGCCAAGATAATGGAAGTCATAGAATTTTTAGACAATACCGGCAACCAGATGGTTCACCGGGTTCCCGAGGACGGCTCGGGCGAGACCAAGATCGGCTCCCAGCTGGTGGTGCGGGAAAGCCAGCAGGCGGTGTTCTTCAGGGACGGCAAGGCCCTGGACGTGTTCGGCCCCGGCCGGCATACGCTGACCACCATGAACATCCCGCTGCTGATCAATGTCATCAAGACCGTCTTCGACGGCAAAAGCCCCTTTAGGGTGGAGGTCTGTTTCGTCAGCACCAAGGTCTTCACCGACCTCAAGTGGGGCACGGCCGAGCCCATCCCCTTCGCCGACGAGGAACTGAAGATGATCCGCCTGCGCTCCCACGGCATCTACTCGGTCCGGATCAAGGATCCCCAGCTGTTCGTCAACAAGCTGGTGGGCACCCAGGGGCTTTATACCACCGAGCAGATAGACAATTTCCTAAAGACCATCGTGGTCTCCCGGCTGACCGACTTTTTGGGCGACACCTACAAGTCCATCTTCCAGGTGGCCCGGCATTATGACGAGCTGGGCACGGGCTTGAAAGCCAGACTGCAGGAGGATTTCGGCAAGTACGGTCTGGAAGCGGTGGATGTTTACATCAATGCCATCACCCCGCCGGAGGAAGTGTCGGCCAAGATAGACGAGCGCACCGGCATCGCGGCCCTGGGCGACATGAACACCTACCTGAAATACAAGGCGGCCAACGCCATGGGCGACGCGGCCAAGAACGAAAGCGGCAACGCCGGGGCCGGAATGGGCCTGGGCGCGGGTTTGGGAATGGGAATGATGCTGCCGGGAATGCTGCAGCAGGCCATGGCTTCCGGGCAGGCCCTGCCCTGCCCCAAATGCCAGACCCCGAACATGGCCGGGGCCAAGTTCTGCAGTAACTGCGGGGGAACGCTGGTGGCGGCGGCTCCGGCGATGACGCCCTGCCCCAAGTGCGGTAAGCCGATAGCGGCGGGGAGCAAGTTCTGCCCGGAATGCGGGGAGAAACTGGGGTAGGCTACCCTGCCCACGAAACACACGAAAAGACGCGAAAAACAATTAACTTTTTTCTATAGTGGCACAAAGGGTTTTAAATCGAGGGCCATACTAGTAACGGTCATTACGAGATGGGCCTTATGCTTGGCAAGTGAAGTAATCCAACTAATATTTACATACATTCATAGCGATAGCTGAAGACTAATCAATCATGCAGATTATCAAAAAACTTACAAGCGCGGTTACGTCATTTCTACTATTCATCACCATACCAGTATGGTTGCCAATCCTTATCGTCGTTATGCTGCTGACTGCTGTCTATAAATTATTATATCGAGGTTGGCTAACCTACAGATTCAGCCGCGAATACGGAGAGAAAGGTAGGGTTTTAGTTTTAGTTTATTCAAGAAGTCCCAATTGGCAGGAATATATTGAAACAAACTGGATACCAAAGCTTTCTAAGTTAGCGGTCATTGTTGATTATTCTGATCGTTCAAAATGGGGTACTAAACCACCGATTGAAGTTCGTATTGCCCGTGAATGGGGTGGCGATAAAGAATACAACCCAATGGCAATTGTGCTTAGAGGTAAAGGCTTTCCACGAATGATCCGCTTTTACAAGCCATTTCTTGATTACAAACACGGCAAGGTTGAATTACTCAAAACCGCAGAGCAGAAATTATTTTCTCTTATCGCAAATAGCCTTGGCAAGGCTGACTAAAGCGGGCTTTGGCAAAAGCCTTGTCGAAGACCCGCCTTTGGTGGGATGATTTGTAGCCACGCCCCGCCAACGGCGAGGCTCCGCATTCTGCGGGGCCCACGGGCGATATCGTTTACGGTATCGCTGCCATACGGAGAAAAATACAAAACATATGCCAGCCCAAACACCGCCCAAAAAACGCTCCCTGCTTAAGACCATCCTGCTGATCCTGGCGGCTTGTCTGCTGCTCTTGATCGGCTCGGCGGCCTTGTTCGTCAATTCGCTGTTCAAAGATCCGGATATGTCAAAGCTTCCGGCCTACTACCCCTTCAAGTCCGCCCAGGCCCGGGAAAAGTATCTGGAATACTACGACCAACGGGCCAGGCAATGGCCGGTGGATTCCGAAGAAAGATACGTGGAGACCTCCTACGGCAAGACCTTCGTCCGGGTAAGCGGGCCGCCCAAGGCCCCGGCCCTGGTGCTGCTGCCTTCGGCCAACGCCTCCTCGCTGATCTGGTTCGCAAATGTCAGGGAATTGTCGGAACATTTCCGGGTCTATGCGGTGGACAACATTTACGACGTCGGACGCAGTATAAACGCCAAACCCTTCAAGTGCGCGGACGATTTCACCGGCTGGATGGACGAGCTGTTCACCGGCCTGGCCCTGGGCGACAGCGTCAATTTGATGGGTTATTCCTTCGGGGGCTGGCTTTCCAGCCGTTACGCCCTGCGCCACCCGGAACGGCTGAGAAAACTGGTTCTGGTCGCCCCTCCCTCCACCATTATAGCACTGCCCGGGGAATGGGCCTGGCGCGGGATCATCTCGGCCCTGCCTCATCCCTATTTCATGCGAAAGTTCCTGGTGAACTGGCTGTTCGAGGACCTGGCCAAGCGGCAGGATGCAGAAAGCCGCCGGATAACAGACATGCTTATAACCGACGCCACGATGAGCCTGAAATGCTATAAGATGAGGATGCTGGTCCCTCCCGACGTTTTGACCGACGGGGAATTGCGGGAGATCAAGACGCCGGCTTTGTTTTTGGTGGGCGAGCACGAGAAGATATATCCCGCCGCCGAGGCCGTGAAGCGTTTGAATGCAGTAGCGCCTCAGATAAGAACGGAGATAATACCCAACGCCAGCCACGACCTGCCGATCTCGCAGACGGAGGTGTTTAATAAGAAAGTGATTGAGTTTTTGGAGCAATAGGCCGGGGAGTGCGGGGAGAAACTGGGGTAGGCTACCCTGCCCACGAAGGCACAAAAGCAAAAAGGCTTCACGACGCTATATCTTTCAGGCAACGGGGTTTTACAATAAATTAAGCATACTATATCTTAATAACGAGGCATTATGAACAAACTACAACTTAGTGAATTATCACGAGAAGAATACGAACGAACATATACTTTAGTTAAAAGTTACTTAGGCGGACAGAAATCAGCCTCAAACAAAGTTTTAAGATACAGCAATGTCTTCAAACAATTACAGACAGGCAGTACATTATATTTACAAGGATTTAACCCCGAGGTAATTTTACCATCAATACCTTTCTATCAAAATATATTAGTGGGTATATGTGGTGGTTGCCGCTGTTTAAGGAATCCAGAAGTACTTATACCTTTCCTTGATTCAGGTGCTATTATCCCTGTGTTAGGGGCCCCTTATGAGTTGCTCGGTGAAAAGGCTTGTGCAATTTTTTTACGATACCCTCATTTTTCAGTGTATGAATTTTCAAGTTACCGCTACATAAATCTCCACAAGGGTGAATATGGTTCGTTCCTTTGCGGTCATTGTGCTGAACAGTTTATTAGTGGTATCGAAAAATGTGTCAAAGATAATAAAGCCAGCACTATCATAGATAGGAAAGCTAAGTTAATATCTATGAATCTTCGGCCTTTTTTACAACCTGATTTTGAGTTATTAGATCACACGCGTAAAGCAATACATGCAAAACAATGGACAACTTTTGAACAAATATATAATCTGAGTTATGCGATACGTGAGATACGAACATGTCAGGCTTTAAATTCTGCGTTGCCCATTACGAGTCGTGTAGCCCAAAGTGATCTTGATCTCTTTAATTTGGGGAAAAAGACCTTCCCATTACAAACGGTATCACAGACCCCGTATTTATTATTAGATAGTATTGGATTATACATGCCACAAGACATTAGAGTAGATAAATATATTGATATATTATTGAGCAATAGAGCAAAGATACTTAAATTAACTCATTCTATGTTGACTGATAATAAAGCAAGTCAATTGGGTAAAAATGTTTTTGAACAAATAGCTATTTTAAATGAACAAATACTAAGAGCCAAAAAAAGCACAAGACATCAAGTTATACATTTTATAGGAAACACCATAGTTAATAATAAAACAGTTGTACTTGGGGTATTAGCAGCAGCAGCACTTGGCTTAACCGGCAATATAGTCGGTTGCAGCGCTACAGCTATAGCTGGTTTTGTACCAAAACTCTTAAATGGGAAAATAAAAATCAATATTGATGATAAAACCTATAAATCAATTAAAAACGACCTGAAGCATAAACTTTCCCCAGTATCGAATTTTATTGCATCAAAGTATTATGGAATAAGTTTACGCGCAACACAGATTTGGACAATACAAAATGAGATCTCCCAAAAATATTGATCTATAAATATCGCAGTCCACGATAAAACAACCGTTCTATAACATGCAAACAAACAATTGCACCACTAATCAAGCGACATATTACATATATCAAGGGAGATATTTAATACAGCGAGGGAATTATTTAGTTTAGCATGGGTGATATTCAATATAGTGTAGGAGACATTTCGCATAGCAAGGGAGCTAATTTATATATCATGTGTAAGGAATAATTAAGCAAGGGAGTTATTCCATATAGCAAGGTAGATATATCATATATCATGCGAAATATTCCATTTATTCATTGATTTTTACCGTTTTTCATGCCATAATTCACAATAATCAATGAACAATTAACAGTTTTCAAGGATCAGTTACCATGCTATCCTTCAATTTTAGCAAGATCTTCGCCGCCCGGGGCATCGTCAAACCCGTCCCCTACCTTATAGAGCAGGGCCTTTCCCCCAACTACGCCACCAAGATCGCCCACTCCCGCTTCATCCGGCTGGACCTGCCCCACCTGGAACGGCTTTGCATCATGCTTAACTGCACCCCCAACGACCTTTTGGAATGGACCCCGGACGCCAAGAACAAAGCCAACCCCGAGCATCCGTTATACCCCCTCAAACGCGAAGAGGAAAAGATGCTCAAGCTGGCCCAGGTCATCAACTCCCTGCCGATAGAAAGTTTGGACGAGGTTCAGCAGGCGGTGGAGAGTATTAAGGAGAAAAAGAAGGCCCGGTAACCGACCTCTCCCTCATTCCACTTTCGTCCGGAGGGCAAGCCGTCCCACTCAGTGCAGGCTCTCCCCAATGCATGCCCTGAGCAGAGCCGAAGGGTGGGGAGGGATGCTACAAACCTCCCCCTCCGCAACGGAGGGGGGCAGGGGGGCGGTCGGAACCAGAACCAAGCGAGATAACCCATGCGCCAAGAACTCTTCATCGCCGCCTGCGGGATGAACTGCCTGCTCTGCCTGGCCTACCAACGTGAAAAGAACCACTGCCCCGGCTGCAACGCCCCCGGCGGCAACCAAACCAAGGGCCGGGCGGCCTGCCGGATCAAGCTTTGCCCGGAGCGTCTTTCCGGCAAAAGGTTCTGCTTCTCTTGCGCCAAGTTCCCCTGCCCCCGGCTAAAACACCTTGACAAGCGCTACCGGACCAAATACGGGATGAGTATGCTGGAGAAACTGCAGGCCATAGAAAAGGCCGGCATCAAGGCTTTCCTGCGAACCGAAAAAGAAAAATGGGCCTGCCCCAAATGCGTCTCCCTGCTGTGCGTGCACCGGCCGGTATGCCAGAACTGCGGGGGAAAGAATAAACGGTATATTGGGAAAAAGGTTTGAAGAATAGTTTCGCAGTTTAAGCTTGGTACTGACCTAACCCACTTCGGCTCTGCTCAGTGCATCGCCTGCCCCTCCCCGATGCGGAGAGGGATAACAGAAGACCGTAGGCTTTGGCAAAAGCCTTGTCGAAGATCCGCCTTTGGCGGGATGATTTGTAGCGATACCGTTCACGGTATCGCTGATAAGTAAAAAACAACCCACCAAAATCCCCCATGCCCTCCACTCCATCAAACAAAATAAAACAAGCCTTCGCCCCCGGCTGCGGCCTGATGCTGTACAAGCCGGAGTCCGCCAAAAGACTGCACGCCCTGCTTAACCAAAGCCTGGGCCCAATGGACATGCTGATGGTCTGCTGTCATCACGACCCGCAGCTGCCGGTCAAGACCGAGGTCATCAACATCTGCCCCGGCTGCGACAAGCGGTTCCGCAACGATTACGCGAACAGCACCACCGTCTCGCTGTGGGAGATCCTGGCCCAAAGCAACACCTTCCCCTTCCCCGACTATAAAGGTCAGCGGATGTCCATATTGGACGCCTGCCCCACCCGGGACCAGCAGCGGGTGCACAAAGCCGTCCGGACCCTGCTGAAGAAGATGAACATAGAACTGGCAGAACCCAAGCACACGGGAACAAAGAGCACCTGCTGCGGCGACAGCTTTTACGGGGCCATCCCGGTGGAACAGGTAAAGGAGCAGATGGCCAAGCGGGCAGGCGAGATGCCGGCGGAGGACGTGGCGGTCTACTGCATCTCCTGCATCAAATCCATGCACATCGGCGGCAAACGCCCGCGCTACCTGATAGACCTGCTGTTCGGCCAGGAGACCGCGCCCGGGACCTTTGAGCCAGACCAGTGGCACCGTAAGCTGGACGAGTTCATAGAGAAACACTGACCCACCCTCTCTTTTCAACCGTAAAGCGCACCATAAGCACAAGGCCGCAGGGACGCAAAGCGCACCCTGAGCTTGTCGAAGGGAGCGCTGGACTGCATATTCAGCGATAGGCTGAAGCCTATCGCTGAAAAACATCAAGGCTTCTTTGAAGCCTATGGCATGGTTAGGCCTCGCGTGAGGCCTTGATGAAACCCAGCGATACCATTCATGGTATCGCTATCTTCAAACAAATTCGGATTTACCCAATCATGCTAATCAAAACCATCGGCTTCTTAGCCGGCCTCCTTACCACCGTCAGCTTCCTGCCCCAGGTGATCAAGACCTACCAGACCAGGCGGGCCGAGGACTTCAACCTGGCCTTCATGCTGTTGTTCACCCTGGGGCTGATATTCTGGCTGGTTTATGGTATAATCATCCGCGAATGGCCGATCATCCTGGCCAACAGCGTCACCTTGGTGCTGAATTTCATCCTGCTGGGGATGAAGATGAAGTATAAAAAGAAATGAGCGGCGTTTTATGAAAAAACCCATCATAGTAATTGCGGCCTTTGGGCTGTTCTTTGTGGTCCTGACTTTTTTCATCTGGCGGCAGCACCGGATATACCAGGCCGGTGAACAGCCTGCGCTAGCCGAGCAGACCGTTGTCCAACCGGCCTCCCCGGCCCCCGCGGACACCGGCCAAACTGCCGGGCCGGAGTTCAACTTCGCCCGGCTTACCGGCGACAGCCTTCACCTTTATTCCCTGCCTGTCAAAAGCGACTCCACCCTGGAGACCGTCCTGTACAAGGATGAACTGGACAATGACCGCATCCAGCTGATAACCAGGAAAGGCGACTGGTACCAGAACGAGGACAGTCTGTGGTTTTACAAGGACGAGGTCGTTCCCTTTTACAGCAAAGATGCTTCTTTAGAGGAATAATTCAATGCAGTAACCGAGTGAGGATATATAAATGTTCACATTTATTGTCTGGCTTATCCTGCTGGTCCTTTGCTGGCCGCTGGCCATCATTGCTTTGATCCTGTGGCCATTGATATGGCTGGTTTTACTGCCGTTCCGGCTGATAGGAATAACTTTTGAGGCGCTTTTTGCTTTGCTCCGGGCCATTCTGCTTTTGCCGGCGAAAGTGCTGGGCTACAGACCCAAACGGTGAATGATCTATAAATAGTTCAGAAGCATGAAAAAAGTATTGATCATAAGCTCTGTCTTTGTGATGTTCTTTGCCGCCTTGGGATATTTCATCTGGTGGCAGCAGTACGGAGACCATAACATCGCTCAGCCGGCACAAACCACCAGCCAGCCCCTGCCCACTGCTTCACCGGACACCGGTGTTGTAACCCAACCTGATTTTAACTTCGCCCGGCTTTCCGGCGACAGTTTGCATTTGTATTCTCTGCCTATAAAAAGTGATTCCACGCTTGAGGCCGCTGTCTATAAAGATGAGTTAGATTATGATTATATACGGCTGATCGCTAAAAAAGGTAATTGGTACCAAAACGAAGATAGTTTATGGATTGTACAAAATGAAATAAACGCTTATTTCTCTATAGAAACCCCCTATGGAAAATTAAGTTATTACGATGTCCAAGCTCCGGAGGATATATTCAAATTCTTTGATAAATCAGCATTTGCACCATTAAATGTTTTAAACTACTATGTTTACAATGATAGCTTCTTAAGTAAACCTCCCGTTACTCTTAAAACAAAACACCCAATAAAAATTATCAACCGCCAGTTGGACGGCTATTCATTAGATGGCAAACAATTTGAGATATTTAAAATAATAGCATTTAAAGATACATCAGATAGTGTGCTTGGATGGGCGAGATCAGAAGATT
>JAURWH010000076.1 GCA_030655055.1 bacterium | reverse complement strand
GGTCCTGGCGTTCCTCGCTATCGCAGAAGGAGATGGCCGTGCCCAAGGCACCGGCCCGTCCGGTGCGGCCGATGCGGTGGACGTAGGCTTCGGCTTCGTGCGGCAGGTCAAAGTTCACCACGTGGGAGATGTTGTCGATGTCAATTCCTCTAGAGACCACGTCCGAGGCCACCAGCACCCGGATGGAGCCGGTCTTGAAACCCTGCAGCACCCGTTCCCTGGTGTTCTGGGATTTGTCTCCGTGGATGGCCTGGGCCGGAATGCCCCAGGTGGTCAGACGCCGGGACAGCCGGTCGGCCCGCACCTTGGTCCGGGTAAAGACCAGGGTCCGCTCCATGCCTTTTTGGGAAAGCAGATGGCGCAGCAGGTCCGGCTTGTCGTCCTTCTCCACAAAGTAGACAGACTGTTCCACCGTATCGGCGGCAGCATACTCGGCCATGATGGAGATGGAGACCGGCTGGTCCAGGATTCCCCCGGCCAGCGTTCGGATCTCGGGGGGCATAGTGGCCGAGAAGAACAGGGTCTGGCGCCGGCTGGGGACCTTGGCCACAATTTTTTTGATGTCATTGATGAAGCCCATGTCCAGCATCCGGTCGGCCTCGTCCAGCACCAGGATCTCCACTTTGTGGAGCAGCACCATTTTCTGGTCCATCAGGTCCAGCAGCCGCCCGGGGGTGGCCACCAAAATGTCCACTCCGCCCCGCATGGCCTTGGCCTGGGTGCCCTGGTAAACGCCGCCGTAGACCACGGCCGAGCGCAGGTTGATGTTCCGGCCGTAGGCCGCGAAGCTCTGGCCCACCTGGGCCGCCAGCTCCCGGGTAGGAGTGACGATCAGTGCTCTTATTGTCCGGTACTGTTCCTTGGTGATCTCCGGCCGGTCCAGCCTCTGCAGTATCGGCAGGGCAAAGGCCGCGGTCTTACCGGTGCCGGTCTGGGCGCAGCCCAAAATATCCTTGCCGGCCAGGGCCACCGGGATGGCCTGCTGCTGAATGGGAGTGGGTTCGGTGTAGCCCTCGGTGATCAATGCTTCCAGCAGGTTTGGTTTGAGGCCCAACTCGTCGAAGCGCATGGCGGGCTCGGTGGAAACGGCTTTTGGGGCCCGGGGCAGCGGAACTTGGACCGGGGGAACATATTGGGGGCGGACCGGAACATGCTGGACCGGCCGCGGCTGGTGCTGGGCAGCGGGCCGAGGACCCTGATGCTGGGGATGCTGCCGTCCCGGCTGTCCTAAAGTACCGCCGGGCTTGGAGGCTGGCCGTTGGGCTTGGGGAGGTCTGTTCGGCTGGTGCGGCTGGGACCTCTGTCCCTGAGCCGGGGCTCCCTGGGGCCGGGCCGGGCGGGCGGTTTGATGATTCTGGGTCCTGACCGGGGCATGAGCCGCAGTTGCCACCGGTTTCCGGTGGGGTTCGGCCTGGTGTCTGGCCGGGGCCGCAGCATGGTGTTGAACCGGCTGGGCCGGGGTCTTCTTCTTGCGTTTGAAAAGGCTTAAAAGTTTGCGTAATGGCATAATCTCTCTCTCCAATCAACGATGAACAATGATCAATGACCAGTCCGTGGTTGATTGCTAATGGTTAATTGTTTTTTCCTGGGTATTCGGCCGCCACGGTTATGGCTATGCCGCCCCGTACTCTGAAATTGCCCGTCACCAGCATTTGACGGGGCTGGACAGCCTTCACCAGGTCGTCCAGGATCTGGTTGACCACCGCCTCGTGAAATACGCCCTTATTGCGGTAGGTCCACAGGTAAAGTTTGAGTGATTTGGATTCCACCACCAGCCGGTCCGGGATGTAGCTGACGGTGATGGCGCCGAAGTCCGGCTGCCCGGTGATGGGGCAGAGGGAGGTGAATTCTTCGGTTTCCAGTATCACCCGGTAATCGCGCCCGCGGTTCTGGTTGGGGAAGGCTTCCAACTTTCCCGAGGGCTTGAGCACCTTGCGGCCCAAAAGGGTCAGGCCGAATTTGTTTTTGGGCATAGATAAAGACCTTTCATGGTTTTTCTGATATCTGCCGTACTCACAGTTTATCTTTCACGTTTAACGTTAATACGTAGTCACGTTATAACGATTTATTTTTTTGCTTTCTGTGGCTAATTTTGGTATTCACTTCGTAGTGTCCCGTAATAGGCCAGGTCCTCGAACTTGTCCCACTTCTTCACGTGCTGGCGCAGGCAGCCTTCGTACTTCATTCCTATCTTCTGCATCACTTTTCCCGAAGCCGGGTTGCGGGCAAGATGAGTGGCGTAGATCTTATTAAGCTTGGGTCCGGTGAACCCGTAATCCAGCAGGGCCCGGGCGGCCTCGGTGCAGAATCCCCTGCCCCAATAAGGCACGGCCACCCAGTAACCCATCTCGGCCCGGTGGTGGTCCTTGCTGATGGTCAGGCCGATGGCCCCGATCATTTGTCCCGAATCCTTCAGGGTTATGGCCAGGGTCAGGCCCGATCCCAGCTCCCAGGTCTTCTGGTGGGTGCCTATCCAGGATTCCGCCGCCCCGTCGGGATAGGGGTGGGGAATGTTCATAGTGGTGTCGGCGATCTCGAAGCGTCCGGCCAGTTTCTGGACCTCGGGAGCGTCGGTTAAAGCGAAGGGACGAAGCACCAGGCGTTCAGTGGTTATGGTTGGTATA
>JAURWH010000075.1 GCA_030655055.1 bacterium | reverse complement strand
CCTCCCGGCAAACGGCCAGGTTCAGCCAGGGACCGCTGGTGTCAATTATTAAACCTGTCATTCCAGTTATTTCCTGATGTTTTGATCTCGATTATCCGGGTCTGCTGGTCCAGCCTGGTCAGATGAATATCCAGCCGGCATTCCGGCAGGATATCGCGGATCCGCTCCGCCCATTCCAGGATGGAGATCCCCCGGCCGTAAAGATATTCCGTGACGCCGATCTCCTCGGCCTGGGCTGAGTTTTCCAGCCGGTACAGGTCCAGGTGATAGATGTCGCAGATCCCCTGGTACTCGTGGATCAGACCGTAACTGGGACTGACCGCCATCTCCTTTGACTGCAGGCCCCGGCAGATGCCCTGGGTCAGGGTGGTCTTGCCACTGCCCAGGTCGCCCCACAGGCAGATCACATCCCCGGGCAATAAACGGGAGGCCAGCGTATGCCCGAAGGATTGGGTCTGTTCGGCGGAGCTGGTGGTAATATGTAGGGGAAGATTATTGAGAGGCATACGTTAAGTCGTCATTCCTGGTTTCACTTCGGCGTCAGCCGGCACACCGGCAGGATCATCTCCTCCATCGAAATCCCGCCGTGCTGGAAGGTCCCCTCATACCGCTTGCGGTATTCTTCGTACTTGGTGGGGTAGACCAGATAATAATCCTCCTTGGCCACCAGGTACTGCAGGCCGGTAAAATCCTCGGGCAGCATGTATTCCAGCGGCTTCTTGATCCACAGCACCTGGCGGGGATCGCAGGAGATATTGGTGCCGGACTTGTAGCGGAGGTTGGCGCTGGTGTCCCGGCCGGCCTGAATGACGGTGGCCCGCCGGCCCTGCAGCGAGCCGTGATCGGTGGTCACTATCACCTGTCTTTTTTGCCTGGCCGCCTGCTGCAGGATGTTCAGCACGTCGGAATTGGCGAACCAGGTGCGGGTCAGGGAACGGAAGGCCCTTTCGTCCGGGGCGATCTCCTGCAGCACCAGGGACTCGGCCCGGGAATGGACCAGGATGTCCATGAAGTTGACCACCACCGCCGCCAGCGCAACATTCTGCCAGGAGCCGAACACCTTCTTCAGCTCATGCCCTTCGTCAATGTTGTATATTTTGGAATAGCGGAAATCCGACGGATGGGGGACCTTCAGCCTTTGCAGCTGCAGTTCCAAAAGCTGATGCTCATGGCGGTTCAGGCTGGCTTCGCCGGCATGCCCGCCTTTTTCCCAGTACTGGGGGTAGTTCCGGGCCAGCTGCGAGGGATACAAACCGCTGAAGATGGCGTTGCGGGAGTAAGGCGTGGCGGTGGGCAGGATGGAATAATAATGCTCCCGCTTGATGTCAAACCATTCCTTGAGGTAGGGCTCCAGCAGCAGCCACTGATCCAGCCTCATGCAGTCCAACACCAGCAGCAGGCATTTTTGGTTGTTTTTCAGGGACGGCAGCAGATACCGTTCCACCAGGTCGGGGGAAAGGATCGGGCGCGAGGCCCCGTGCATCCAGTGGATGTAATTTTCCTCGATGAACCGCCCGAACTCCAGGTTGGCCTCCTTGGTGATGTCCTCGTGGCTCTGGTGCAGTCCCTGGTCGGGCAGCTCGGACAACCGCAGATCCCATTCGGTCAGCATCTGGTAGTGGTGGCACCACCCCTGCCAGTCCAGCGAGGGATAATCGAAATTCCGCAGGCCGTTCAACTGGGACAGGTATTCCCTGCTGGCCTGCCCCTCCACCAAATGGCGGGATTCCAGCACCCTCCGACAGGAGGCCAGCACCTGGGCCGGATTCAACGGCTTCAGCAAAAAGTCATCGATCTTCTGGCCCAGGGCCTGTTCCACCAGTTCCTCTTTCTCGTTCTTGGTGGCCATGATGGCCGGGAGTTCCGGACTCAGCTGGCGCAGGGCGGCTAATGTGGCCAGGCCGTCCATTCCGGGCATCATCTCGTCCAGCAGCACCAGGTCAACATCGGTTTCCTTGATCCGGACCAGGGCCTCCTCACCCGAAGCCGCCGGGA
>JAURWH010000074.1 GCA_030655055.1 bacterium | reverse complement strand
GCGAAATATCTTCGATCCACTTAAAATGAAGGAACTGGGCTTCACTTACAAGGGGATCGGCCGATGAGGATACTGGTAGCCGGAGGGGCGGGCTTTTTAGGCTCTCACTTGTGCGACCGTCTGCTGGCCGATGGGCATCAGGTGCTGGCGCTGGACAACCTGATCACCGGGAGCCTGGATAACATCAGCCATCTGCAGGGCAGGAGTGATTTCAGTTTCATCAGACAGGATGTCACCAAGCCGTTCAACATAGAAGGGCCGGTGGATTTCATCTTCGACCTGGCCTCGCCGGCCAGCCCCATTGACTTCGTGAAGATACCATTGGAGATCCTGCTGGTGGGGTCTTACGGAGTTCATAACCTGCTGGAGCTGGCCCGGGAGAAGAAGGCCGGGTTCCTTTTGACCTCCACCTCCGAGGTCTACGGCGACCCGCTGGTGCACCCCCAGAGCGAGGATTACTGGGGCAACGTCAATCCCATCGGGCCGCGCAGCGTCTATGACGAGTCCAAGCGCTATGCTGAGGCCCTGACCATGGCCTATCACAGGTTCCATCAGGTCGATACCAGGATCGTCAGGATCTTCAACACCTACGGGCCGCGGATGCGGCTGGACGACGGCAGGGTGGTGCCGGCCCTGATAGACCAATCCCTGCATAACCAGCCGCTGACGGTATTCGGGGACGGCAGCCAGACCCGCAGTTTCTGCTATGTCTCGGACCTGATAGAGGGGATCTATCTGACCATGAAGTCTACGGAACACCAGCCGATAAACCTGGGCAACCCCCACGAGATGTCCATCCTGGAATTCGCCAGGAACATTCAACAATACACCGGCACCAGCGCCCCGATCGAGAATAAACCCCTGCCGGCCGATGACCCAAAAGTAAGGAGGCCCGACATTACCCGGGCCCGGAAGACACTGAACTGGGAGCCGAAGGTCGGCTTTGAAGAAGGGATAAAAAAGACAATAGATTGGTTCTCTAAAAAGGAGGATAAATGAAACTATCGGTCATCATGCCGGTGTACAACGAAAAGGCCACCATCGAAAAGATAATTTCCAGAGTTCTGGCAGTGGAGGTGGAAAAGGAACTGGTGATTGTGGACGATTTTTCCACCGACGGCACCAGGGATATCCTGAAAACCTACGAAGGCCAGCCGGGAATCAAGATCTGCTGGCATCCCCACAATCTGGGCAAGGGCGCTGGCATCCGCACCGGGATCCGGGAATGTACTGGAGATTACATCATCATACAGGACGCCGACCTGGAATATGACCCAAATGATATTTTACACATGGTCCAGATCGCCCAGTTCAAAAATGCCGATGTTGTTTTTGGCAATAGGTTCATGGGCCTTCACACAGGGCTTTACTTTTGGAATGCCCTGGCCAACAAGTTTTTGACATTCATGACCAATCTGGTCTATAATGCCTGGATTGCGGATATGGAAACATGTTATAAACTGGTGCGCCGGGAAAAACTGCAACGATTGACGTTGAAAAGCAAAGGGTTTGACATAGAACCCGAGATAACAGGCAAACTGCTAAAACAGAAATTGAAAATATATGAAGTGCCCATCTCATACGATGGACGGACCTATGAAGAAGGGAAAAAGATACGTGCCCGTGACGGAATCATTGCCCTGTATACTTTACTGAAATATCGTTTCACAGATTAACATTAGAAAAAGGTCTTATGCTTAAGAAAGTCATTACTGTCAGACAGGAAAAGGAAAAAGAATATGTTGTCTGCAATAACTGCGGATCAAATCAGCCTGTAAAATGCTTTATCATTCAGGGATTTCAAATAGTGGACTGTGCCCAATGCGGTTTGCGTTATGTGAACCCCCGGTTGACTGCTGACGCTATCAATGTTCTCTACACTATTGATTATTTTAAAAGCGATGATTCAGTAGTTTACGGTTATGATGATTACATTGCTGAGCATGATACCATCATTAAAACATTCCAAAAGCGGTGGAACGGATTATCCGGTTATCTCCCCACAACCGGTTCAATGCTTGATATTGGCGCAGCCTGTGGTTTTCTGATGGAAGTGGCCAAATTTAACGGCTGGCAGTCCCGGGGGCTTGAAGTATCAGCCGATATGGCTAAGGTGGGTCGCGATAAATACGGGCATGATATTTTGGTAGGGGCTCTGACGAACCCCAAACTTCAACCATCCAGTTATGATCTGATCACTATGTGGGATACCATAGAACACTCCCCTGATCCGATTGGTGACTTGAAAAGAATTGAGATCTTGCTGAAGCCAGGCGGCGTCTTGTCTCTGATTACTCCTGACAGCGGAAGCCTGCATGCCAAAATATTCGGATCAAAATGGGTTGAATATCAGCGGCCACAGGAACATATCTATTTTTTCTCCCATCAATTGCTTGAAACAATATTAAAACAGAATGGATTTGAAATCGTTTGGTCCGGCACGGCCGGTAAATATGTAAGTTGGAAGTTTGCCCTTAATCGATTGCGTTGTTATTGGCCGGGTCTCATAAAAGTAGCTGAGTGGATTATGAAAAGAGCAGGCATATATGAAACATTTACGTATATTGATCCCAAGGATAAGATGTCCATAGTGGCCAGAAAGAAAAAGGAGTAGCAGATGGGCCGGAAATCAAAACAGAATAAAACAGCTTCGTCCCTTGCAATGCCCAAAAGTAAATTGCACCGATTAACGGGCTTTATTGAAAACCACCGCTTATTGGTGTTGATCTCATGTTTAAGCATCGTGCTGTTGGCGGCTCTGATATCTTTTGACCCTAAACAATCCACTGGCGGTGACAACGGCACCTATATTTCACTGACCCGGTCATTGCTGGAGGGTAAAGGTTATCGGGACCTATATATGCCGGGAGAGCCGTATCATCATCAATACCCTTTCGGATATCCTTTATTGTTGACAGCGATCGGCGCGTTTTTCAACCAATCTTTTTTGATATATAATTTGTTTTCGGTAATCTGTCTGATCGCCGGTTGTTGGGTAGTGTATGGATTAATGCACCGAATATCCAGGAGCGAGGGTGATTGGCGGTCAGTATTGCCGGTCATGATTTTGTTGCTGACAGGGCTAAATCCTTCTCTACTTGAATTCTCACACTTGGCCTTGACAGAGATCCCGTATTATTTTTTCAGTTTGGCCGGTTTGTTGCTGATTCTACGGTCTGAACGCGAACAAGGACTGTCCTATTTATTATTGGTCTTGGGACTAATTGTTTCGGCCTACAGCTATTATATTCGCCCCAACGGCATAACCTTACTTGGAGCGATAGTGGTTTATTTTATGTTTCGGCGCAATTGGAAGGCAGTGGTTATTTCCGCAATTATTACGCTACTTTTGTTGTTACCTTGGACCGTTTATAACCATCAAACCGGAAGCGGCATGGGACAATCGGTAAGCATATTTTTCACCAAGGATGTTTACAATCTTGACGCCGGAAGATTGGGGTTTTTTGATATGTTGGAGCGGATGGCGGAAAATTGGCAAATATATTTCGGATCGGTTTTACCGGCAATGTATTTGCCGGTGGCCAGGACAGCGATATCTGGTTTAGCCGGTGGTGGGCGAATTGTCATTGCGGCGATATGCTTTGGACTCCTTATAACCGGGATAGTGACGCAATGGCGCCGTCAAGGGGTGCTTATGGGTTTGTATCTGACGGGATATATGATTTTGACTTTAGTTTGGCATCCCACTGTAAGCAGTGACCGCTATCTTGTCCCAATATATCCGTTGTTGTTGTATTTTAGTTTATTTGGAGTAATTTGGCTGACGAACCAAATTAACATTGTTTTCACTAAAGCCGTCATAACAGTATTGATGATGATACTGCTGATAGCAGCAGTGGCCATTATTCTGCCTGAGGTGGGCAACAATTTGGAGATGCAAAAAGCCTACCGCAAGGGGGATCATTTGGCGGGCTACGATCCAGCCTGGCGCAGTTTCTTCACCGCCGCGGAATGGATCAAAGCCAGCACCCCGGAAAACAGCATCGTGGTTTCCCGCAAGCCGTCGTTGTTCTACCTTTCGGCCCAGAGGAAAACATTCTGCTATCCCTTTACCGCCAACCGGGACTCGGTGTTGAAGGTGATAGACCGGGCCGATTACGTGATGGTGGAGCCGGTCAGCGGCACCGGGCAGAAATACCTGATCCCGGCCATCCAGCCGCTGCTGGACAAGAAATATAAGATAATTTACGCCCAGGGCGAACCGCCCACCTATGTTCTACAGGTAATAAAGTAAGTAAACCCCCGAAAGGAATTACCATGAAAAACCAACAAGGGTTCTCGTTACTGGAATTCCTGGCATCAATGTTCATTGTTCTTGCGCTGGCAACCATCGGATATTCACAGTATGTAACCTCCGCTGAGAATGCCAAGCAAGCGGCAATAATTGCCAATATGCACAGCATACAACTTAGCGCCGAAGATTTTTCCACTCAGGCAGATGGGGTTTATCCCGGCGGCATAAATACTGAGGTTGCCCAAGCGTGTCCTGCTTCTTCCACCAACCATAACGTAATGGCCGGTGCCACCAAACAACCATTCCCGGCGGAAGCGCTGATCCCTGCAGATTTTGTAAATCCGGTTGATTCGACACACGATGCAATAAGAAACGGTCTCTCAAGAAAACCGTTTGGGTGTGTCTATTACTTAGGTTTGGATGCTGACGGTAATCCAGCAGGAGAAGGGAATTATGCTGTTGGTTATAAAATAACGGCTATGGGAGCATATCGTCCATTAATGCTAATATTGACCTACGGTGGAAAGGGGGCCAGTCATGAGAAGAAATAGTGCCGTATTCATTTTTCTGACACTATCTGTTGCCATGGCCTGCGCCGACATCCGGGTCAATGATGATATCAGCAAAACCTGGCAGGGTTGGCCGGCCATAGTCTCCGGAGAGCAGGGAACGGCTTTGATGTGGCAGGAAGACATTGAGGATAGTTCTTTTTTATACCTGCAATGTTTGGATACCGCCGGTGTCCCGATAGGCAGCAATTTAAAACTGGATTCCCCAAAATACCGGATGCTGCCGGCCATCTGTGCAATAGCGAATTCGGGATATGCCGCAGTTTGGATGGAGATAAGCGATTCTTCCAACGGCTGGGATGTATATGGCCAGATGTTTGATGCCAGCGGTGACTCCCTGGCCCCGTCTTTCAAGGTCAACGACGGCAGCCTGGCCGAAAGGTATTGTCCGGATATTGCCTCCGACAGCCAGGGAAATTTTACCGTTATTTGGATGGATTCCCGCAGCGGCTGGGAAATATACGGACAAAGATATTCTGCCTTGAGCAGTCCAGTTGGCGGCAACCTAGCGCTGGGCGATTCAGCGGGGTGTGATCCCAAGATATGCATGAAGCCCGATGGCAATTTTGCCATTACCTGGCAGTCGGAAACCGGCAATATCTTATGGCGCAGGTTTGATCCAATAGGCAATTCCATAAGCAATTCTCTGCGGGTAAACTCTCGCGATGTCAATCTGGATTATGCTCAGCCGGTAATCGCTGTAAACGATTCGGGCAACTACTGCCTCTCATGGAACCGTCTGACGGTTGCGGGTATGGCGATCATGACTCAATTCTGCGATTCCGCCGGAACCCCAGTGGGCACTAATGTGGCGGTGAACGAAGATACCCTGATCTGGGGCGGGCACCCCACCGTGGTCCCGTCTTCCGGCAACCGCTTCGTGGTCGGATGGACCGATGAAAGGGATTGGGTGGACAATTATTGCCAGCGTTTTTACGATTACAACCAGCCGGAAGGCAACAATGCCAAGCTAAGCAGCGGTATGGCCACCGGGGAAAGATACCGGCACAGTCTGGCACTGGCTTCTGATGGGAATGTTTTATCCGCTGTCTGGATGGATCTTCGCGATACCTCGGCCAGTTGGGACATATATGCCCGAAAGACCAGCTATCAGGAACTGGGGGTGGAAGGATATCCGGTTCAGTTAAATCAACCTGGAAGGCCTGCGTTAAATACCGCCGCCTACCCTAATCCTACAAAGGCTCAAATTACCATCCGTTACAGCTTGCATGGGTTTTCCGGTTCTGTTCCGGCCAGTCTTGAAATATTCAATATTTGCGGCCAAAAAGTTGATGAGATCAATCTGGGTTTGAAAAATTCAGGGACCCATAGTTTTAAATTGGGCGATAATGGCGGCAATTCAAGACCTGTTTCCTCAGGGATATATTTTTACAGGTTAACGGCAGGCCCCCTTGTGGGTAAAGGTAAATTCGTAGTTTTAAAATAAAGGATCAATATAATGCCAGATAAGATCAACCTTTCGGTGGTGATACCGGTCTACAACGAGGAAGAGAACATCGCCGAACTTTCGGCGCGGTTAACCAAGGTCTGCCAGGAACTGAAACTCAGCTACGAACTTCTGTTTGTCGATGACGGCAGCCGGGACGGAACAGTAAAGGCGGTGGAAAAGGCCAAGCAAAACGACAAGAATATTTTTGCCGTAAGCCTGGCCAAGAACTCGGGCAAGGCCCAGGCCTATACCGCCGGCTTCGCCGAAGCCAGGGGCGACATAGTGATCACCATGGACGGAGACCTGCAGGATGCCCCGGAGGAGATCCCGAATTTTCTCAAAAAGATCGAAGAGGGCTACGACCTGGTGACTGGCTGGAAGTACACCGGCAAGGGCAAAAGGTCGATTTCCTCAAAACTTTTCAACTGGGTGGCCCGCAAGCTGACCAAATTCCAGGTCCATGATTCCAACTGCCCGTTCAAGGCCTACCGCAACGAGGTGGTCAAGAACCTGAAGGTCTACGGAGACCTATACCGTTTCATTCCGGCCATGGCCTACTGGAAGGGTTACCGGGTGGCCGAGATCAAGGTGGAGAATTATCCCCGCATTCACGGGGTCACCAAATACGGGGCCTCCCGGGCGCTGCGCGGTTTCTTTGACCTGATGACAGTGACCTTCCTGACCCAGTACATCCGGCGGCCCCTGCATTTCTTTGGGCTGGCCGGCCTGGTCGTCGGGAGCATTGGATTTCTGATTGACCTGGTGATCGTGATCGAAGGGCTGATAATAGGCAAAGTGGGGCATCAGGCCCTGCTGCTGCTGGGTTTGGTGCTGATCATCATCAGCGTCCAGTTTATTTTTACCGGATTGCTGGCCGAAATGCTTTTCCGGCTGTATCAGGAACAGGGCAAGGACATTCCGGTCTACCGGAAGATATAAGATCCAAAAGTCAAAGATCAATAAAGAATAGTTTGATAGCTTGTTGAAAAAAAAGAACATCATCATTTTGGGCTCAACCGGTTCCATCGGAACCCAGACCATGGAGGTCGTTGCCAAATACCCCGGTCTTTTCCAGGTGGTAGGGCTGGCGGCCAATTCTCGTTTTGACCTTTTGGCCCGGCAGATAAAACAATTCAAGCCCCGGATGGTCTGCATCGGGGACAAGGCTGCCGGCATGGCGGGGATAGAAGAACCGGGTGCGAGATTCAAATTGGTCAAAGGTCCGCAGGGCTTAAAACAACTGGCTGCGCTCCCCGGAGCCGGCATGGTGGTGAACGCCCTGGTGGGCTCGGCCGGCCTGGAGCCGACCCTGGCAGCGATCCGGGCCGGGCACGACGTGGCCCTGGCCAACAAGGAGACCCTGGTGGCCGGGGGGCAGCTGGTGATGCAGGCGGTCAAAAAGAACCGGGTCAGGCTGCTGCCCATAGACAGCGAGCACGTGGCCCTGCACCAGTGCCTGGACGGCCGGGATGTCAAGACGGTGAAGAACCTGATACTGACGGCCTCGGGCGGGCCATTCCGCAACCACAATCTTAAACAGCTGAACCGGGTCAAATCACGCCACGCTCTTAACCACCCCACCTGGTCCATGGGGCAAAAGGTGACCATTGACTCCGCCACCCTGATGAACAAGGGGCTGGAGATGATAGAGGCCCATTACCTTTTCGGCATCCCGCCGGAACGGATCAAAATAGTCATCCACCCCGAGTCCATTATCCACTCCATGGTGGAGTTCAACGACGGCTCCATCATTGCCCAATTGTCCACGCCCGATATGAGGCTGCCGATCCAATACGCCCTGACCCATCCCCAAAGGCTGCCTTCCCTGGTCAAGGACTGCCGGCTGGACGAACTGGGTAAGCTCACTTTTCATAAACCGGACCGGATGACCTTCAAATGCCTGGACCTGGCCTATCTGGCTTTGAAACGGGGGGGAGTGATCCCGGCGGTGATGAATGCCGCCAACGAGATAGCGGTGCAGGCCTTTTTGGAAGGCAGGATAGGTTTTCTGCAGATCCCGGAATTGATCTCCGGAGTGATGAAAAAACACCAGGCCGCCGTGGTCCGGTCAGTTGCGGATGTCGTTTCCGCCGACCATTCAGCCCGGCTGATGGCGCAGGACGATCTAACCAGTTTCAGGCCAAATAAACATTGACAATCCGGCTCCGGGTCTGTTATTCTTAAATGTTACAGGCGGCCTGAACCCTGCATGTCAGGAGAGCCCGATGCTCAACCAATCAACCAATAACTATCGACCGATATGGATTCAAAAATATTAGAATATATCCTGATAATCCCCCCGGTGCTGTTCGCCATTACCATTCACGAAGTGGCCCACGGGTTCATCGCCTACAAAAGAGGGGACTCCACTGCTTTCCTGATGGGCAGGCTTAACCTTAACCCCCTGAAGCACCTGGATCTTTTCGGCAGTTTCATCTTCCCGGCCATGCTGATTTTTTTCAAGGCTCCGTTTGTGTTTGGCTGGGCCAAGCCGGTGCCGGTGAACTTCTTTGCCCTGAAAAATCCCAAACGGGACATGATCTGGGTCTCGGCGGCCGGGCCGGGCAGCAACCTGCTGGTGGCCGCAGCGGCAGGGCTTTTCTTCCGCCTGCTTTATCCCTTTTACGGGGGGCCGGAGACCATGCTGCATCCGGTGCTGGTGATCCTGTTCTACTTTGTGTTGATAGACACCGCCCTGGCAGTGTTCAACCTGATCCCCATCCCGCCGCTGGACGGCTCCAAGATCCTGGCCGGGCTGCTGCCCGGGCCGCTTTCGGCCAAGTATTTGAGCCTGGAGAAATACGGAATGTTCATCTTCCTGGCGCTGATAATAATCATCCAGCTGACCAGGATCAATTTCCTTTCCTACGTGCTGGCCCTGCCGGTGGTCCTGATCTCGCAGTTCTTCGGAGGTCCGGAGTTGTTCCAATTCATGCCTCGTTAGAAAAACAAAAACCATAAATCAACGGTAATATGCACAATTACAGCAACAAGCATTATCCGGTCCGGGAGGGCCTGGGCCTGATCACGATCAAGGGGATGCTGGCCCGTTCGGCCGGGCTGTATCCCTACAACACTGCCCTCCAGATCAAACGGGGCAGCGAGTTCTACAAGCTTACCTACCGGGACCTCAAAGAACGGTCGGAGCAGCTGGCGGCCGGGCTGTCAAAGAAGGGCATCAAGTTCGGAGACCGGGTGGCTTTGATCGGCGAGAACTGCCCGGAATGGGTGGAGGGCTACATGGCCATAGCCAGCCTGGGGGCGGTGATAGTTCCCCTGGACACCCAGCTTAAGGCCCAGGAGATCCGGCACATCCTGACCGATTCCGAGGCGGTGGCCATATTCGCCACCAATAGTTTCAAGGAAGCGGTGGACGAGGCAACCAGCAAACTTTCCAGCCTGAAGCATTTGTTCTCGTTGAACAATCTTCCGGCTCTATACGAAACGCCGGAACCAAAAGGACTTAAACGTCAGGTCCAGCTGGACGATCTGGCGGCCATCATCTACACCTCCGGCACCACCGGGCAGTCCAAGGGGGTGATGCTGAGCCACAAGAACATCATGTCAGACGTGGACGGAAGCTACCAGATCTTCCATTACGACCATCACGACAATTTCATCTCGGTGCTGCCTCTGCACCACACCTTTGAAGCAACCTGCGGGATGCTGGTCCCCCTGTACGTGGGAGCCACAATTACCTATGCTCAATCTCTGAAGTCTAGGGACATCATCAACGACATCCGGGACAGCCAGGCCACCATGATGGTGGGGGTGCCGCTGCTGTTCGAGAAGATGTACCAGGGCATCACCCGGGCGGTAAAAGAGAAGCCCCTGCTTACCCGGATGGCTTTCAACACCTCCAACGGACTGGTCCGGTCCATCAAGTCTGTCACCGGGAAAAGGGCCGGGGGCAAGGTTTTCCAGTCATTGCGGGAAAAGGCCGGGCTGTCCAGCCTCAGACTTTTCGTTTCGGGCGGAGCAGCCCTGAACGTGG
Organism: bacterium; assembly: GCA_030655055.1. NCBI lineage: Bacteria > bacterium. The sequence continues at coordinate 1,776 of JAURWH010000074.1, read as the reverse complement.
AAGTGGGAAAGGGATTTGAGACCCTGGGTTTCGCAATCGTCCAGGGTTACGGCCTGACCGAATCATCCCCGGTGCTGACCATCAACACCGTCAAGAACCCGGACCACGCCTCGGTGGGGGCACCCGTGGCCTGCGTGGAACTGAAGATCCTCGACCCCGACGGCAACGGGATCGGGGAGATCGCAGCCAAAGGGCCCAACGTGATGATGGGCTATTACAAGAACCCCAAGGCCACCGAGGCGGTAATGCGGGACGGCTGGCTGCTGACCGGTGACCTGGGTTACATCGACAAGCGGGGCTGTCTGTTCATCACCGGCCGGGCCAAGAACCTGATCGTCTCCGCCGCCGGCAAGAACATCTACCCCGAAGAGGTGGAGGCCCAGCTGCTGAACAGCCCGTTCATCACCGAAGCGCTGGTGATCGGCGAAAAGAACCCCCAGACCGATCGGGAGGAGGTTCACGCCATACTCTTTCCCAATTACGAGGCCCTGGATGAATATGCGGCCAAGCACAAGCTTACCCTGGACACGGCCCAGATAGAAAAGCTGTTAAAGGAAGAGGTCAGGCACCAGTGCAGCCACCTGGCCGATTACAAGCGGGTCAAGCATTTCTCCCTGCGGGAGGAGGAGTTTCCCAAGACCACCACCCGCAAGATCAAGCGGTACCTGTTCGTCGGTAAAAAAGTGCAGGTTTAGGACCCCGAAACGCTTCCCAATCCTTCTCCGGCGCGGAGCAAACGGTAAATATTCGGCAAACCCCAAAGCAGGCAATCTCCCAATCAAAAAACAATGGAGGCTTTCAGGCCATGTTGTTCTCCAAGAAAAAAGAAGAAAAGGCGCCCCTCAGCCCCATGGACACCCTCAAAAAGGAGGAGGAAGCCCTGATCACCCAGGTGGAGCAGGGCCGCCGCAGCTATACCTCGCTGGACCAGCTTGTGGCCGACCGCAAGAAGATGCTGGAGGACGTCAACCAGAGGCTGGCCGAATCGCTGGGCGAGGAGATGTCCATGGCCCAGAGGATGGAGGAAGCCCAGGGCAAGCTGGACGACATCAACCGCAAACTGGACGACCGCACCAAGGAGGATTCCAACCTGGCCACCAAGATATGGGAGAAGCGGGCCGAGCTGCTGAAGATAAACCAGCAGATGGGGGAGGACAATAAAAAACTGGCGGCCATAGAGGAAAAGAGCCAGGGCCTGCAGGCCGACCTGATGATGCTGGAGCAGTCCCATTCCGAACAGCAGAGCCAGGCCGACAGCTGGAAGAGCGAGCTGGCCAAGCTGCAGCAGGCCATCCAGGCCCGGCAGGCCGAGCAGGGCGAGGTCGATTCCAGGTTCAAGGAGCATGAGGCCAGGCTGGCCGAAGTGGACGGGACCCTGAAGTCCTGGCAGGACCAGGCGGCCGAGGCCGAAGGCCGGGTCGGCAAATTCAAGGCGGAGGAGGAAGCCTTAAAACAAAAGATCGAAGAGGTCAGCAACCAGCAGGCTGCCATCCTGTCCGACCTGACCATGGCCGAGCAGGAAAAGAGCGACATGCTGGCCGAAGCCCAAAAAAGCCGGGAGGAATCCGAAGCGGTAAGGGCGGAGATCAAGGCCCTGGCTTTGGAAAAAGACGAACTGGCCAAGGGCATAGAAGAGGTCAAGAACTCAGAATCCCAGGTGCTGGAGAGGCATCAGGCCCTTAAGCAGGAAGAGGACCAGATCCGGCAGAGGATCGGCGAACTGCAGGCCCAGGAATCCTCGCTTACCACCAAGGTGGAGGCCCTGAACGGGGCCCT
>JAURWH010000073.1 GCA_030655055.1 bacterium | reverse complement strand
AATCGCAGGGAACACTAAACAGTAAACAGTAAACAGTAAACGCTAATATATGCTTCCAGACATTTTTAAAATTGGATCCCTGACCCTGCACAGTTACGGGTTGATGCTGGCCCTGGCCTTTTTGGCCGGGATCTGGCTGATGGAACTGCAGGCCAAGAAAATCGGGCTGGACAAGAACCTGATCGTGGACCTGGGCGTGTTCATCATGGCCGGCTCGGTCATTGGTTCCCGGCTGATGTACGTGGCCACCCACTGGAACGAATACTCTTCAAACCCCTGGCAGGCTTTGGCGGTGTGGGAGGGGGGGCTGACCTTTTACGGCGGGTTCATCCTGGGGACCTTGACGGCGGTGGCCTATTGCCGGGTGCGGAAGATATCATTCTGGACCATAGCCGACATTGCGGCGCCAGGATTTGCCATGGGCCTGGGTCTGGGCCGGATCGGCTGTTTTCTTAACGGCTGTTGTTTCGGCAAACCAAGCAGCCTACCCTGGGCGGTCACTTTCCCGGCCAACGGCGCGGCCGGATTGACTTCGGGCTGCCCGGTGCATCCCACCCAGCTTTACGAGGCCCTGTTTGGTTTTGCCGCCTTCGGCCTGCTGTGGTCCCTGCGGAACAGGCGAAAGTTCCCCGGCTTTTCCCTCTGCCTGCTCTTTTTGCTTTACGGGATATGGCGCTTCGCCAGCGACCAGTTCCGGATCTACGAGCAGTCTCAAAGATGGAGTTTTGGTTTGACCAATAATCAGTGGATCAGCTTGGGCATCATTTTATTTGCAATCACGGCTGGTTTGATGTTAAAATTACGAAAAGACAGGGAGACCATCGCCCACTAAAAAACACGAAAAGGGTTTAACGTTTTTCGTGCATTTAGTGGGTAAATAAATGCCGCTGTAGCTCCCTTCGGCACTGCTCAGGGCGGGACGCAGGGAAGCCCAGCACAACAAGATAGCACATCCAGGCCGCTGTAGCTCAGTTGGTAGAGCGACGCTCTCGTAAAGCGTAGGTCACCGGTTCGATTCCGGTCAGCGGCTCCATGCTTGGCTTTTACCTCGCCCCGCCCTGGCGGGGTCAGCGGCTCCACAACACAATCACCAACCTGACCTCATTGACAGCATGAACAGCAGACAGATCAAAGAGACCAAGTTCTGGGATAAGTTCGCCGGAACCTACGACTCATTCATAAAGAACACGGTCAGCAAGACATACGGCATCATTCTTGATAAGATCAGCGCCGAGTTGAAAAAAGACCAGACTGTGCTGGAGATCGGCACCGGGACCGGGATACTGTCTTTTGCCCTTTGCACTAAAGTCTCATCCATAACCGCCTCGGATATATCGCCCGAGATGATCCGCATTGCCAAACAAAAGCAAAAGGATCTGGGCATAGGGAACATTGACTTTCAGGTCCAGGATTGTTACCGCCTGATGATCCCCGACGGTTCTTTTGACATAGTGATCGCATCCAACCTGCTGCACCTGCTGTATGAACCGGAGAAGCCGGTAAATGAGGTCGGGAGGATATTGAAGCCCGGCGGGATCTTCATCGCCCCGACCTTTTGCGTGGGGGAAAATATGAAGAGCCGGATCATCGCCAGCGTGGCGGGGGCCTTGAGCGGTTTCAGGGTCGTCAATAAATGGAGCGTGGACGGGCTTAAGGTCTTTTTACAAAACAACGGTTTCACGATCATCAAGGATGAAAAGATCGACGGCAGGTTTCCCCTGGCTTACCTGGTGATGAAAAAAACATAAAACGACAGGCGGTATATTTTGACCTCTCATGACAAACTGATGATCAGCGTGGCCGGGATCCGGGGAATAGTGGGCCAAAGCCTGACCCCGGAGAATGTCTCCGGCTTCGCCGCGGCCTTCGGCACCTTCTGCGGACAGGGGCGGATCGTAGTGGGACGAGACTCCCGCCATTCCGGGCCGATGCTGGAATCGGCGGTGGAGGCGGCTTTGCAGTCCGTCGGCTGCGATGTGATCAAGATCGGGATAGTTCCCACCCCCACCGTCCAGCTGATGGTCCGGGAGCTGGGGGCCAGGGGCGGCATTGCCATCACCGCCAGCCACAACCCGCCCCAGTGGAACGCCCTGAAGTTCGTCTCCGGCGAGGGCATCTTCCTGAGCCAACAGCAGGGCCGGAAGGTGATCTCGCTTTTTCAGGACAAGCAGCAGAGATACCTGGGCTTCGATGATCTGGGTTTCTCATTCCGTTACCAGACGGCCATCGAGGACCATGTCCAAAGAATACTTGATCTTCCGTTCCTGAACCTGCCCTTGATCAGGAAACAAAGATACAAGGTGGTCACCGACACCTGCCACGGGGCCGGGGGCCCGATCTTTGAATTGCTGCTGAAGAAGCTGGGCTGTCAGGTGATCTCGCTTTATCCCGAGACCAACGGCGACTTCCCCAGGCCCATCGAGCCCCAGGCCAAGAACCTCAAAGCGCTGGAAGCCGCGGTCAAAAAACACAAAGCCGACATCGGCTTTGCCACCGATGCCGACGTGGACCGGCTGTCCATAGTCTCCGGCCAGGGAAAAGCCCTGGGCGAGGAATATTCCCTGGCCCTGGCGGTGATGTTCATGCTCCAGAACAAAAAAGGCCCGGTGGTGACCAACCTTTCCACCAGCCGGATGGTGGAGGATGTCTCGGAAAAATTCGGGATCAAAGTCATCCGCACCGCCATCGGCGAGGCCAACGTGGTCAGCGCCATGAAAAAGAGCCGGGCCGTGATCGGCGGAGAGGGCAACGGCGGCATCATAATCCCGGCGCTGAACTACGGCCGCGACGCCACCGCCGGGATGGCATTGATACTGCAACTAATGGCTCAAAGCGGCCAGAGCATCAGCCAACTGGCCGGAGAACTGCCGGTATACGCCATGATCAAGGAAACGCTGGAGGTGAAAGAGCCTGCAAAACTTCTGGCTTTGGTAAAGAAGAAATATACCGGGCAGAAGATGGATGCCAGCGACGGAGTGAAGGTCTTATTCCAGGATTCCTGGGTGCATGTCCGGTCTTCGGGCACCGAGCCGATAGTACGGGTTATAGCCGAGGCCCAAACCGCGGCCAAGGCCGGTGCTTTGATCATGGATGTCAAAAGATTAACCGGTACAGGATAGGGGTGAACCATCCTGCCCAATCAGCAATATGAATAACGGGATGGAAACGGTCAAGACAAGACCATTGAAAAGCCGGCTGATATTGTCCGTCCTGTTGGTGGCGGCAACCGCAGCAGTATTTTGGCCGGTCCTTGGCAACGGGTTCACCAATTGGGATGATCCGGGATTGGTGCTGGAAAATCCGCTGATCAGGGACCTGTCATTTAAGGGCCTTGCCCGCATCTTTGAGACCTTTTCGGTTTGGGGCCTGTACCATCCATTGACGCTTTTGGCATACGGGTTGGTCTACAAGATATACGCCCTGAACCCATTTGGTTATCACCTGGCCAGCCTGCTGCTTCATCTGGCTTCCTGTCTGGTTGTTTTCCGGATAATGCTGGCCTGGGGTTTAAGCGACAGGGGGGCATTCCTGACCGCCTTGTTGTTTGGCATTCACCCGATGCATGTTGAGACAGTGGCCTGGGTCTCCGAACTGAAAGGCGCCTTGTCCGGTTTTTTGTTCTTGTCTTCGCTGCTTTTTTATCTAAGGCATCTGGCCGATGACTCCAGGGGATATTACGCGGCTTCTCTGGGCCTTTTTTTAGCCTCCATGCTGGCAAAGCCTTTTGCCCTGATGATGCCGGTGTTGTTGTTCTTTACCGATCATGCAAAAAACAGGGGGCTTACCGGCAAAAGCATATTAAATAAGCTTCCGTATTTCCTTGTTTCCCTGCTGTTCGGCGTTTTGGCCCTGATCACCCAGCGCAGGGACAATGCCGTCGGAGCGGTGGGGCTGGATACCCTGGGAGATTCAATTTTACTGGCCTGCCAGGGCTTGGTCTTTTATGTTTACAAGATCGCGTTGCCATTTTCGCTGTCCTCCTTTTATCCCGTCCCCCAGCCCCAGGGCCAGGCCTTAAGCCGGGTGTTCTATCTGGTGCTGGCCTCGGGCCTGGTTCTTGGAATTGCCGCCGCCTATATCCGGAAAATGGGGAAAGGGCTTGGAATCTGGGGGCTGACATTCTTCGGGCTGCTGATCCTCCCGGTGCTCAAGATCGTCCCGTTCGGCCAGGCTATGGCGGCAGACCGGTATGTATATATCCCGATCTTGGGGCTGATAACGGTCGCAGCCTGGGCCGCCCGAAAGCTGTATCCCGGATCTGCAGCAGGGAGGACATTAAGGGCGGCCGTAACTCTGGCGGGCATTCTGTATTTTTCATCATTGGGTTGGATGACTTTCCAAAGGTGCCGGGTATGGAAGGACAGCGTCAGCCTGTGGAGCGATGTATTGCGCTCATATCCCTCTGCGGATATAGCATACAACAACCGGGGGAATGCTTATCAGGCAAAAGGCCTTTACGATCCTGCTCTGGCCGATTACCGGAAAGCCCTGGAAATAAATCCCGGCTACAAAAGCATATACCTTAACCGGGGGAATTTATTCAACGCCACAAAAAAATATACGCTGGCCATCGCAGATTATGACCGGGCTTTGTTGATAGACTCCGGGTATGTGGAGGCCTATAACAGCCGGGGGGCTGCCTATGGTGCTTTGAACCAGTTTGATCTTGCCATCCAAGACTTTGAAAGGGCAGTGTCGCTGGACGTGAACAACGCCGAAGCGCACAATAATCTGGGGATCGCCTATTATTATAGCAAAGATTATCACTCCGCCCGGATACATCTCGACCAGGCTAAGGAGCTGGGTTATGGCGTCAACCCCTACCTTTTAAAGGAGATCCATTCACGCTGAAGGTCAAGATTTTTGAACCGCCCCGGTCCAAGGGGAAACAACAATTAAATCCATAAAGCTCTACAAAAAATATTATGTGCGGAATAGTGGGATACATCGGCGGGGGCAAGGCACTGCCGGTCTTGCTGGAGGGCCTAAAGCGCCTGGAATACCGGGGCTATGACTCGGCCGGGGTGGCCCTGATCAAGGACGGCAGGCTGGTGGTCAAGAAGAAGGCCGGCAAGGTCAGTGATCTGGAACACTTGCTGCAGGGCCAGGACCTGGACTCCGGGCTGGGCATCGGCCATACCCGGTGGGCCACCCACGGCGAGCCCAGCGACCTTAATGCCCATCCCCATGTGGACTGCAGCGGCACCATCGCCCTGATCCACAACGGGATCATCGAGAACTACGCCACCATCAAGAAAAAGCTGATCCAGGACGGCCACGTCATCAAGACCGCCACCGACACCGAGGTGCTGGTGCATCTGATAGAGGAGATGCTGAAGAAGACCGGCGACCTTTGCACCGCGGTGCGCTATGCCCTGCTGGAGGTGGAGGGCACCTTCGGGATCCTGGTGATATCACAGAAAGAGCCCGACAAGATCATCGCCGCCCGCCGCGGCAGCCCCATCGTGATCGGGCTGGGCGAGGGCCAGAATTACATCGCCTCCGACGCCTCGGCCCTGGTGGAGCACACCCGGCAGGTGGTCTACTTAAATGATGACGAGATCGCCTGCATCACCAAGGAGGCCTGCACCATCAAGACCATCCGGGACCAGGAGGTGGTAAAACAGGTGGAGCAGATCACATTGTCCCTGGCCCAGATCGAGAAGGGCGGTTACGACCATTTCATGCTCAAGGAGATCTACGAACAGCCGGAATCCATTCTTAACTGCCTGCGGGGGCGTTTGCGGGTGGAAGAGGGAAATGCCCATCTGGGCGGTCTGCTGCCGGTGATGGACCGGCTGGTCAATGCCAAAAGGATCATCATCACCGCCTGCGGCACCTCCTGGCACGCGGCCCTGGCCGGCAAGTACATGCTGGAGCAGATGGCCCGGATCCCGGTGGAGGTGGACTATGCCTCGGAATTCCGCTACCGCAGTCCGGTGATCGGCCCGGAGGACGCGTTGTTCGTCATCAGCCAGAGCGGCGAGACCGCCGACACCC
>JAURWH010000072.1 GCA_030655055.1 bacterium | reverse complement strand
TGATAGATGTACACCCCGGCGCTTACCTGGCTATTCTTGCTGTCTAACCTGTCCCATTTGATCACATAGTTCCCAGCCGCTTGGTTCCCGTTGACCAATGTCTTTACCAGCTGACCAGCTATGTTGTAGATGTTAAGACTTACCATCCCGGCCTTCGGCAGTTGGTAACTGATATTCGTTTGGCTGCTGAACGGATTTGGCGAGTTTTGGAACAATCTGACTGACGTTATCATCTCCAAGTTCTCCGGCTTGCCCGTCACTCCCAGCGGTTCCTCCCCGAACTCCGCCATCACCTTCTGAACCGCCGCCTTTACCTGCTCTCTATCCATGAAGTACAGCGGGAACCCGAAGAACACCGTCTTGCCCGAATCCCGCACCGCGCAGGCCCGGCCTTCGTACGGACTGCCGTTGTTCCTCATGTCCATCACGTAGATGGTGTCGGCCCCGGCCAGCGGGGTCAAGGCTTCGATATATCTCATAGTCTTCCCCCACAGGGTTGAGGCCGGGTATTTAAGAGTATCCACCATTATACTAGGATAGCCCCCTAATCCTATGGCAGTCTTAAATGAATCCGTGCTCCCGGATAACTCTGCGCGATCTACCTTGAAATATTCATACATAATATCCCCGGCAGTATAATCGGCGGGATAGGTTACTGTGTTGTGAAGATTTCCTGAAGGTTTCCATCCCGCCAGCCACAGTTTGCCTCCGTTATCAAGGTAGCTTCTCATGTCATTGACCGCTCCCGAGGCCAGCAATCCGGCGTAGTCATCGGCCAGCCAAGCCACCGTGGAATACGGCCCGAAATCCGCCAGGACCGGCTTTTGCAGTGACGAACCATACTCGTATGGTTCGTACTTGTAACCATTAAGGATATAGTTATAGAAGCTGTCCTGCTGGGCATCCCGGGGGAAGCTCCCGGTGGTCCAGTTGTTGGTCTCGTCAACCAGAAGAATGCCTTGATCCAATGTGATCGGACGGCAGTACACCGTGTCGGAGAACGGGCTGTAGTTGCCGTCAGTGTCCCTGGCCTTGACCTTGTAATAATAGCGGCCAGCACCGGATAAGGGCTTGTCCAGAATAAATGTGTCCCCAAGGCTGGTCAGGCTGTCATAGGAACTACCGTCTATCTTCCTATAGACATCGTATCCCGCCAGGTCCAGTTCCAGGTTGGCATTCCAGGCCACTGTGATCCCCGAGTCTACCGGGACTGCCGTCAGGTATTCTGGCGCCCGTGGCAATAACCGCGGCGCACCCGTGACCTCAACGGCGTTCGGGCTGACTCGCCCGGCAGTGTCAATAGCCCAAACAGTTACATAGTAGGTTGTGTCCGTCATCAAGCCGGCTATGTCAAAACTGTCCCCGGCTACGCCCATGGTGTCGGTATACTGCCCGCTGACCCTGCCATAGCAGACCTGGTAGCCGGTAATGTCTGTTTCGTAGCTGGGAGACCAGGTGATTCGCAACCGGTCGCCGACCCCGACATCGTGCGCCGCCACCCCGTCAACCGAGCCGGGGGATATGCCTATCACGGCTATGGTGGCCAGCGAGGCCCTGGCCACCATGGTGAACAGCACCGGGTCCAGGGAAGAATAGACATCGGTGGGCTGGTGATAGTTGGGATTGCCGCCGGCCCAGGCGTTGGGGTATTCCTCGGTGCCGATGGCGGGATATCCCACCTGGCTGAAATATGTATTGTCCGAGATGAAATCGGCCTGTTCATATACGGTCAGGCCGGAGACATAAACCGCCGCTGCTTCCAGATACAGGTCAACCAGCCACTGGCAATAATCGTAGCTGTCGGTGTATCCCACGCAGACGTCGTAACTGCCGTCGTTCATGTATCCGATCATGTCCATGTTCATCACCGCGCCGATCTTGGCATCCTGGCTGTCGGCCTTGAAGGCGTAATGTCCGCTGCCCCACATCCACTCCTCCTCCCCGCTCCAGCAGGCATAGGTGATGGTGTGCTTCCAGGAATACTGCCGGAAGATGCGGGCCGCTTCTATGGTGGCGGCAATGCCCGAGGCGTTGTCATCGGCGCCGGGGGCGGACAGCAGAGGCGATATCTCGCTGTAAGAATCAAAATGCCCGCACAGGATCAGTTCTGTGCCCGGGAGCACGGCACCAGGCTGCTGGGCAATGACATTCCGCTCCATGCCATTCCCCGCCCAGGAGCCGTCCATCGAAAAACTGTCGTAGAAGGCTGCAAAGCCCAGTGAATCAAGCTTTTGTTTCAGCCAGGCCGAAGCTGCGGCGGAACTGTCTGTCATTACGAACCTGGTCTGAAAGGCCTGAAGTCTCTGGATCACAGCACCTATGGAGTCGGAATTGACCTGGTCGACCACCGACTGGACGAACGGGTCGGCCGTGATATTTCGGCGGGCTACCCGCGTCTCCACAATGCTCTGCCAGAACCGGTCAGGCAGGGGCCGGGTATTAAGAGGCCTGGCCTGGTGCTTATAATCCTTTTTGGTTTCCTTGCCATTGGAGTCCGGTTTTATCAAGACCGTCTTTGCATTGCGCCAGACTGGAATTGCTTTCAGTCCCAGAACCTGGTCATAATTTGACACTATCATGAACCTGGTCAGGTCCGGCTGCCGGTCAATGACATTTGGCTGAAAGCCCCTTTGCCTTAGCCAGCCAACCCGGCTTTCCTCCGTTTCCGCGATGGCGGTATTCCCTATCAACTCATAGGTCGGTATCTTAAGCTGATGCCAGGATTTCTTGCTCTCAACCGTCGGAAGTTCCACGGTTATCAGCACCGGAGCCGCCATCCCATAGACTGATGCCAACAGCGACAGAACAAAAGTTAACCAGTATCTCACGGCATGACTCCAAGTTAATAGCTAAAAAGCCGCCTTGTAAAAAGGCGGCATTTTTTCAATTGATCTTAACCAGTTTTCCCGTTAACCTCTGTTCTCCGGCAGACAAAGAATAGTAATATATGCCTTCAGCAGATTTTCGCCCTGTCTCATCTGCTCCGTCCCAGATGATATCGTAAGTTCCGGGGTCCAGGGTGCGGTTAAATATTATCCGGACCAGCTGCCCGGCGGCATTGTATATTTTAAGATTGCAGTTTGACGGCTGGGACAACTGAAAGGCAATGGTGACAGCACTGCGTAGAGGGTTGGGGTATGTCTTTAGGAGTGTTATCCGCTGGCACACTATCTCGCAGGGATTGCCGGTCACCCCCACAGGATCTTTGGCCAGGGCCACATCCAGGCTGGTCAGGCTGTCGTAATTCACCCGGACATCGCTGATGGTCTTGGGGAAATATCCCTCTTTGGAATATGTCAGGTCATAGTTGCCCGAAAGCAGCATCCGGTGGTAGTCTCCGATGGAATCGGTATAGACCGGCTTGTCTATCCCCGCAACCTCCACCTGGGCAAAGTCCAGGGGCAGGCCGGTGGCGGAATCGGTGACCAGGCCCTGGATGCCCAACCCGGCCTGACGGATGAAGAACAGCATGCCGCCCCGGTTGTCGGACCAGAAGGCCGGCAACTGGCTGGCCGCCGGCCATTTGGTGCCTATTTCCATCGTGATATCCAAACAGGACGTAGCATTATACGACCAGTCCTGCAGTGAGCCATAAACATAATACCAATCCCATCCGTTGGTCACTCCGCTGTCAAAAACAGTGCTGGCGTACATCGGAGGGTTCAGCCGCGAATATCCCAGCGAAACTTCCTTGGCTAGAGCATCATCGGGACAACGGACGACAGTATAATCCCAAGGATAATTGGCAACCAAGGCTCCCCCGTGATAATTTAACGACAACACCGCTCGTTTACCTGACCAAAAGTCGATGAATCGTTGCGTTTCAATCTCGTTACTATAAGTATCATCCTCGCCGATTGAGCCATCTGGCACTGGGAAATTACGGTTTAAGTCTACCCAGTTGGCGTTTTCACGTCGATTCAATTCATAACCGTCCGGATTCAAGGAAGGCATAAACCATATCTCTCTGGAGTCTACCATATTTGCAATGGCGGAAACAGAATCATACACTTTTGTCAAAGAATCTATCATCGCCAAGCAAAGCTCTCTGCCCACCGTTTCATCGCCATGAATGTTGGCGGCCAATCGGACCTCTGCTTCGTTCTCATTGGAATCAGGATTGTCGGTTATTAAAAAGGCCCACAAATCCCTGTTTTGCACCGATTTCCCTATGGATATCATCTTAGTAATCGCTGGATAAATAGTATGGATGGAGTCCAAAAAACTGGTCATTTGAGTATAATTGTGATATTGAGATGCAATCTCGGGATCAACCTTTTCAATAGTTCGGGGTTCCACCTTCCAGCCCAAAGTTGTCAACTCGTCATACTTGGCCTTGGTGACCCGGGCTTCAATATAACCATCCCTGAGTTCCTCTATGCCCACTCCCAATTTCTGAAACTTGTAGACATCATCATGAGAGGAAATGTGGATCTTCACCGGGATCGAACTGCCGGCCTGGGCCCAAAGAGCAACCGGAGCCAGCAGCAACAATAAGACCGGAATAAACAACAATTTATTTTTCATGTCTGCCTTTCTCTTAAAGTCAACGGGCGTTTTCTCTTAATTAGAAAACGCCCGTATTTCATTCAGGTTGGTTTATTTTATTACCACTAATTTCTTGGTAGCCGAATAACCTCCGGCATTAAGCTGGTAAAAATAGATTCCGGCTGACACCTTTTTATCATTCTGGTCCCTGCCGTTCCAAAAGACGCTCTGGTTTCCTGGGCCCTGGACCCCCATTTGAATGGTCCTGACCATCTGGCCGGCAATATTATAGACCCTGAGTTCTGTGGTTATTTTTTTCGGCAACTGGTATTTGATAAGCGATCCGCCGGAGCTGGGATTGGGATAGGCCAAACCCAGCATTATTGAGGACGGCAGTACGGGATCGGTCTGGGTGCCGGAAACGCCGGTGGTCTCCTGGACCCTGATGTCGTCCACATACCATCCGGAATAGGTATAGGAAATGTCGGAAGTGAAGTGGAACCTTATTTTAACGACAGTACCCACGGCCAGGGAGGAAAGGTCGTAGGTTTGTTTTTCCCAGGCCGGCTGGTTGCCGTCGAATGAACCCAGGCTTATCCAGTTGGTTCCGCTGTTTGTGCTGTATTCCACATTGCAGAAATCGTAGGTCAACTCGGTATAGTATTTATGCCAGAAGCTGAGCTCACTATTGGGACCCAGTATGATGTCCGGAGTGATCAACGAGGCCTCGAGCAGGTTGCCATATTGCCCTGTAGCGGGATCACCACACCACCAGCTATGGCCGGGGCTGTAAGAACTGGTGTCGGTGACATGCCACTGTGATTGTACCGAATATTTTGCCGTGATCCCTGTATCCTCGACATTGTCAAAGAATCCCGAGTTTCCTATCGCAATTTTAAAACTGTCAGTTTTGGCATAAGCGCCGCTTAGGGCGCCGATGTTCAGCCTTACCCAGACAAAGTAGGGTGAAACCGGGGGAGCGCCCACAGTCAGGCAATAGGCCGGAACCGGCGATCCGCTGTCGTTGATCGCTATGTCACCAAAGGCGGCGCTGTTCCCGGTTATGGTCAGGTAGGGATCTGAACTGCTTAAAATGGCTGTGGTTCCGGTGGCGATCTGGCCTCCCATGTTCTTGATGATCACCCGGAGGCTGTCGCTTTCTCCGGCTTCCAAGATGTTATTGTTGTTGCCGCCGGGAGCCGGATCATTTACTGAATATGAACTGTGGCTAAGGTTGGGGGCAGCCACTATAAGTTCAAAAGGAGCTTGCCGGACCGAATCAGCGTCTTGGCACAACACGATGAAAGGCAGCACCGTTTTGTTGGTACAACCTGCCGCTACGCTGACACTAAAGCCATAATAAACGGAATCTCCGGCTGATACGGCCGAAAAAGAATGGGTGGAATCGTTAACCGTTATTGCCGGACTTCCGGCCCGCAAGGTGCAGGCCACAGCCCCTGAGGCCAATAATCCGTAGTTTTTGATCCAAATATTCAGTAAGGTTGTTTCGCCGGGGTTCAGCATCCCGTCGTTGTTGCCGGATGCATCATCAACCGCATTTTTCAAATAAGACACATAGGAATTGGCAGAGTAAGCCTGGATTCTGCCCTGGAATGGAACCCGGTTATGAGCGGTAACGGTTACGGCCAGGCTGTCGGGTAAACCCGGGTTTATATCAAGCACCGCATTGCCCGAAGCATCGGTATATCCGGAGGCCAGCAGGGTTTTGGATGAAGGCTGGTAAATGGCCACCAAGGCATCTGTTAAAGGACCACCGTCATTTACATTTATGGCGACTTGGCTGGGACCTGTGGGAACTGTATCCGGCTTAGTAACTGTTAAAACCGACGGCTGCTGGGTGTAAAGATCCACTCCGGCATTGCCCAGGATGTTGTATTGCTCAAAATAACGGGTGACCGTGACGCTGACCGCCTGGTCCCAGCCGTAATAGCGGCCCAGGTCCAACTTGGCCTTGACCGTCATCCCGCCGATCAGGGTGTAGCCGCTGTCCAGAAAGGCGTCGAACATCCGGCGCTGCAGGATATCATCTTCGTCCCAGTAGGACAAAACTGACGAGCCCCAATAGGCAATGGCGCCCTTGTCGGCGGTCCGGATCCAGGTCTCCCCAAAACACTCGGAAGAATTGAAAGCCCCGGTCAGACAGGCAAAGCTGGTGACGAAGGTGGATCTATAGGCATTGGTCAAAGCATTGACATCTGACTGGTAAAAATAAGGCCCGGCCCAATAGGTCACATCGCCATGCCCGGTATAGGCCATCACCGTCCGTCCATCGTTGAAGGCCGTGGCCACCGGGGTGCCGGTGCCGTAATAGGCATAAAGGGAATCGCAGACCATGCCGTGGGCCCTGGCCAGAGCCATGCAATAATTGTCGGTCGAGTCCGTCACCACATGCATGGGATCGTTGGTGGATGTAAAATAGGCTTTGGACATCCAGTCCTGGCTTGCCCCCCAGCTGCCCTGCTGGTAGTTGAGATACTTGGCCAGATAATACCCCAGCTGGGTGCTGTTGGCCACCGAGATCCGGCTGGCATAAAGGTCGGGAATGATGTCGCTGCCGGCCATGGTGGAGTAATAAAGATCGGTATAGGGGTTGTCCTGCTCTGTACTTTGATGGGCCGGAATGCCGTTGACGTCGCCCACCAAAAGGACCAGGTCCGGCGGGTTGGCCCCGTCATAGGCCGACTGGATGTACTGCCGGATATGGGTGGTATCCGCCCCGCCGGGGATCTCCGAGGTTTTGGTGACCGTTACGGAATAACCCTTGCGGCTGTCCCAGTCTACCAACGGCTGGATGCCGGTGTAGAAAGAATCAACTACTATAATAAGTTGATTGACCGGCGCCGGAAGAAGGGCTTTGGCAGTCTTGCTTACAGCCAGTTCATTGATGGTGATGCCCGCCACATGACGGTCGTATAGTTTGGAGGAATATTTCTGGTGAATGCTGTTGGTGCGGGCCTGGTCCGATCCGGAAAGATTTACAGTTACTTTGACCTTGGTGGCTATTCTCAGCATTCCGGTCACCGGGTTATAGGCTACCGGCCAGAAACTGGCCAGTACCGCCCTCTTGGCCCGCATGCTTACCGGCTGGGAAAGCTTTACTGTGGTCTGTCCAAAGAATTTGTCCTTGGAATAAATATTCTCGTCCATGGCAAACGGTATCTTATCGGCGGCCCCTTCGATCTTGGGCACCGGGTACTGCACCGGGACGATCTTCTGCTCAATTCCCAGTTCCTTAAGACTGATCTCCCTGCTTTCCAGTATCTGGAATTCCGCCGTGGCCGTGGCGCCCTGGGGAATCTCCAGCCATTCGGATATCACCGGAAGTTTGGGCTGTCCTACGGCGGTATTGTAGCCCTGCCCGGGAATGGTCAGCAGATTAAAATCCCAGCCCTTGGTGCTGGCGGAGCTTTTTTCAAAACCGGGAACATTGATCTCAAAAACGATCTGGTTGTTGCCGCTTTGCAGCAGACTGACCGTCTTTTGGGCCGACCCGGCCTGGGAAAGGGACAGCCATTGGGCGTTGGCGGACCCTGATATGGCTAATATCATCAAGCCGATTAAAGCCATTTTTATGCCAAGGTGTTTCATGTTTTTCTCCGTATTGTATATTGAAGAATATTACTGCAAGAATAGTGCCGGATCTCTTCGTTTTACCCTGTTGACCAAAAGCTGCAAGGTCTTTAAATCCAACGGACTATAAATGGGATTATATGTTAGATAACTTTAAATGCCTTTTGGTTTCTGGGAAATGATGCATATTTTACACAATATGCAATATTTATCTCTAATTAATTAGTGTAACTCAATTTAGGGGCATTGTCAAGGGCTAGGTGGTATATCTATATTAACTAACCATCATCCCCATTTGTTTGCTGGTCAACAGCCAATGAAGCTCGGCACAGCGCCCGTACTTCAGCTCCCCTACTTCCAGCTTGCACACGGCCCCTTTCTTGAATTCTAGCTGGGGGCTGTGACTGCCGGAGATCAAGTAGGCGATCAGTCCGCTTAAAAAGGGCTCGTGCCCGGTCAACAGCACGCTTTTGTTCTTTAGATCATTCTGGTTTATCTCGGCTATCAGCTTTCTGGGATCCCGGCCGGGTTCCATGTTCTCGGTTATCTGCAGGATGTCCAGGCAATCCATCTGCCGGCAGACTATCTCGGCGGTCTGCCGGGCCCGGAGGTACGGGCTGGCAAAGGCCAGATCAAAGGACAGACCCAGGGCCTTCATTCCCAGCGCCGCCTGGAGCATCTTGCGTTTTCCCTCGGCGGTCAGCGGCCTCTGGCTGTCGTCGGGGTAGCGGGGATCCCCGAACTCCCCGGCCAGCCCGTGCCTTAGTATGTATAGTTCCATGAATATTTTGACGGTATTTCTTCTGCCCACGAAAAACACTAAAAACACTACCAACCTTATTAAATATTTAGTGCCTTTAGTGGGCAACCTTATGGTTTGGGTATCGCTATTCTTCCTGGCCGTTCAGCTCCACGTATCTTAAGATATAAAGTTCCATGGACATTTTTTGACAGGATTTACATGATTTTTTAAACCAGGATTTACTCTGCCCACGAAAAACACTAAAACACTACCAACCTTATTAAATGTTTAGTGCCTTTTAGTGGGCAACCTTATGGTTTGGGTATCTCTATTCTTCCCGGCCGTTCAGCTCCACGTATCTTAAGATATAAAGCTCCATGAATATTTTTGACAGGATTTACATGATTTTATATTTCCACCCACGAAACACACGAAACGGCACGAAAATTATTAAGTGATTATCCGATCAACTCAGAAGACATGTAAAACAATAGGTGCCAACCCCGGTTGTCGCGTTAAATACTATCAGTGAGCATCGCAGTTGATGGCGGAAAAAGCTTGTCTGCATGTTTGAGGGCTTGGCCAAAGCCCGAGTTCAGACAAGCCCGTCAGCAACGAGAAGCGCAGCGCGGGCCCGCTGAAGCTTTAGCGTAAGCGTGGCCCGGATAGTATTTTGCGACGAGCTTTTTTCTTTTTGGTCCTTTTTCTTAGTTGGCGGTACAAAAAAGAAAAAGGACATACCATGTTAAATCTTCGGGTAAGTAAACCCCCGGTCATCTTCTTCTACTCTTCCTGGCCATTCAGCTCCAGCGGGCTTAATATGAACCTGACCTTGGAGATCAGGTCCTGGGAGATGGTGTTCGGCGCCCTTCCGGCATTGACGGACTCGAACCCGTAATGCTCCTGCATCTCGCCAAAGATGTTTTGGATCTTCCGGTGGTATTTAATGAAGCATTCGTAGCGGTCGCCGCTGCGCTGGATGTCCATGCCGGATTCCCAGTAGTCCAGCCCGCCCTTGTTCTTGAAATTACGCTCGGCCAGAAGCTCGGGGCCGGCCTTCAGGTAAAAGACCGCGTCCGGGACCAGGGCTATGCCGTAAACCTCGCGCACCCAGGCCGGGTCCACCCCCCGGGCGATGTCCCGGGCCATCAGGGTGTAGATGTAGCGGTCGGCCAGCACGATGAAATCCGATTTCAGGGCCGGGATGATGGTCTTCTCTAGCTGGTCGGCAAAGTCTGTGGCGTAGAACAGCGACAGGGTGATGGGGCTGAGAGTATTGCCCTGCATGGCCTCCTCCAGCTCGGCCCCCACCAGCTTCGAACGCTTCAAACCCACCCTGGTGGTGGCGTAGCCCAGCCGCTCCAGCCAGTCGCTTAAAAGATTTATCTGGGTGGTGCGCCCGGAGCCGTCGGCCCCTTCTATCACGATCAGCTTGCCGGTGAGCGTTCCCGGATCGACGTTGGGAAGCCCCTGGCCATAGAACTTCTTGGGGGTCAGCGCGATGTTTTCCATTTGTACCTCTCCAGCTCTATCCGTTCCTGAATGTGGCCCCGCACCTCTTTCTGCAGCTGGTCGGGCGGGCGGCCCACGTCTATCTTGATGAATCCGAACTCCTCCGTCATCCGCAAATATTCCTCCCGCATCTTTCCCTGAAAGGTCTTGAAGCTCTGGAGGATGTCGGGCGAATATCCCATGTCCATCCCGGCCTCGTAGTGCTTAAGTTTGGCCCGCCCCGACATGATCCGGGACAGCGCCATTTCCAGCGGCACGTCAAAGAAGAAGGTGACGTGGGGGTGGACCGCGTAGCTGTAGAGGCTTTTCACCCAGTCCCGGTCGCAGCCCCGCACCGCGTCCCGGGCGAAAGCGGTGAAGATGTAGCGGTCGGCCAGCACGATGTAACCGGCGTGGAGCAGCGGCAGGATCTGGCGCTCGTAGCGGTCGGCGAAATCGGTGCAGTGGATCAGGGCAAAGGTGGTGGGTGTCAAGAGCTGCTCCCGCTTGCCATTCTTCACCGACTGTCTCAAGAGCGGCGAGGAGTTCCACTCGGTGAAAAAGACCTTGTAGCCCTCCAGCTCCAGCCAGCGCTTGACAAGGTGGATCTGGGTGGACTTGCCCGAGCCGTCCAGGCCTTCCACCGCGATCAGCTTGCCCGGCAGTTCCTGCCCTTCAATGAATTTAGCCGTCATTGCTGTTTCCTGTTTTTAAAGATTGTGCTATTGCCATGAGCAAACCCTCTTTCAAACCCACCCGGGGAACTTGTATCTCGTCCAGTTTGATGTTTCCCAGCAGGACCAAGATCAGCAGGGCCGCCGGCAGGGCCACGTCCGCCCGGTCCGGCTTCAGGTTGAATCGGTCCATCCTCTGTTTCAGGTCCAATGGGATCAGAGAATCCACGATCCTTTCCAGGCTGCCACGATGCAGGAGGTTTTTTTTGCCGGACCCCGTGATCTGGACCGCCAGGTCTGCCAGAAGTTCCAGGCTTCCCCCGGTGCCGATCAGAATATCCATTTGATGCTGTTTCCGGGCTTCATCCAGGCAGACCAGTGCAGGTCCGGCCAGTTTTGTGGTATCGGACAGCGCCTGGTCCTTGTCCGTTGTTTTGACATTTTGCAAAAGCCTTATGGCCCCGAGTTCAAAGCTTTGAGAAGAGACCAGTGCTCCGTCAATTACAGTGTTCAGCTCCAGGCTGCCCCCGCCCAGCTCCAGGTGAAGAGCGTTCCTTCCTGTCAGGTCTATTTTTTGGGAGAGAGCGTTCAGTACCAATTCAGCCTCGGTCTGCGGCGATATTATCTCCACTTTCAGGCCGGTTTCCGTTTCGATTGTTTTCAGGACCTCAACGCAATTGGAGGCCCGGCGCATGGCTTCGGTGGCCACGGCCCTGACGGGCTGGGCTGCCTGGGAATTTATGATCACTTGGTATTTTTTAAGTGCCGCCAGCGTAGCTTCGATGGTTTCCCGGCCGACCCGGCCCGTAGTGAAGACATCCGTTCCCAGCCGCACCGGTTCCCGGTAGTGCTTAAGGTTTTGCAGAAGCCCGGCGGCGGAGACTTCCGCCACCGCCATCCTGATGGCGTTGGAGCCTATGTCTATGGCCGCGATCTTGGGCATTTCACTTTCGGCGAGTTGTTTTAAATGATCAGTTAATCATGTAAATCCTGTCAACCCACGTTGGATCAGGCCGTCTTTTTGTTTTTGAATTTGTACTTGGCCATCAGCCAGCCCAGCACCGCTCCCATCATCAGACAAAGAAACGCCAGTACCATGGCCACGGTCTTGATGAACGACTTTGGCCCCAGGAATTCAAAGGGCTGCTGGTTGTAGCCTTTTTCCTGGATCTGGATGGAGATATTGGCCGACTTTCCCTGGCCCTCCCCCTTGATCCGGTTGATCTCGTATTCCAGGCTCTGCACCTGCTGGCTGATCAGCGCCACCACATCGGGATCGGGGCTGGCCGAGGTCAGCACCTTGGTGAGGTATCTTTGAAAGGCCTTCAGCTTCTTCTCCTTGGCTGGCAGGTCCAGCTCGTCCTGGTTCTCGTAATAGGACTGGGACTGAACCGAGCCCCAGGAGGCTACTAGGTTGATGAACGCCACCGCCTGGGTTTTGTCCACCAGGCAATTGGCGCTTATGGCCCGCTTGTTGTTGGAGCTGTTCTTGTAGTCGCTGTAGCTTTTGAATGTGAGTTTAAGCTCGGTGGCCGCTTTTTGCAGTTCCTTCTGGGCGTTATCTATGTTCCTGGTCTCTATGGTGATGTTGCCGCTTCCGGGCGAGGCCTGGACCAGGCTCTTGGGGAACAGGTTGGTCGATAAGATCAGCAGGCAGAAAATTATTCCGGGAATTGATATCCGGCGCATGGCATTTCCCTCCTGTTTGGTTTATTGTCTAACTAAGGGGTTCCGTTTGTTTTTGGTACTTATCCATGAATTCTTTTCTCCACTGGTCGAATCCATCTTGTTCAATGGCCAGGCGCATCCCCTCCATCATTCTCAGATAGAACCTCAGATTATGCATGGTGCCCAAAGTGGAGGCCAGTATCTCGTCTGACATGTACAGGTGGCGCAGATAGGCCCGGGAAAAGTTCTGGCAGAGGTAGCAGTCGCATTCTGAGTCCACCGGGGAAAAGTCGTCAAAATGTTTGGCGTTGCGCATGGCCAGCCGGCCAGTGGAGGTGAACAGCGAGCCGTTGCGGGCGTTGCGGGTGGGCATCACGCAGTCGAACATGTCCACCCCCAGCGACACCCCCTGAATGATGTCCTCGGGAAAGCCCACCCCCATCATGTAACGGGGTTTTTCCTCCGGCAGCACGGTATTGGCGGTCTGGATGGCCTCCCAGGTCTGCTCCTTGGGCTCGCCGATGGCCAGCCCGCCGATGGCGTAGCCTTCAAAGCCTATCTCCACCAGTTCTTCCGCGCTTCGCCTGCGCAGTTCCGGATAGGTCCCGCCCTGGACGATGCCGAACAAGGCCTGGCCGGAATTGAGCGCCAGGAACTCGTCGCGGCAGCGCCGGGCCCAGCGGGTGGTGCGGCCGGTGGAGCGCTCGGCATATTCCAGAGTGGCGGGATAGGGAATGCACTCGTCAAAGCACATGATGATGTCCGCCCCCAGATCGGCCTCCAGCCGCATCACGCTTTCCGGGGTGAACAGGTGAGACGAGCCGTCGATGTGCGACTGGAAGCTTACCCCCTCTTCCTTGATGTTGCGGAGCTCGGCCAGGCTGAACACCTGAAAGCCGCCGGAGTCGGTGAGGATGGGGCGGTCCCAGCCCATGAAGCCGTGCAGGCCGCCGGCCTTCTTCACCAGTTCCTGGCCCGGCCGCAGGTAAAGGTGATAGGCGTTTCCCAGAATGATCTGGGACCCGATATCTTTCAGATGCCGGGGGGTCAGGGATTTGACCGTGCCCTGGGTGCCCACCGGCATGAAGGCCGGGGTCTGGATCTGGCCGTGGGCGGTGTTGATGGTGCCCCGCCGGGCCGCGCCTGACTTATTTAGTAATTTGAAGTCGATATCCGCAGTCCTTTATTAAATGAACCGTGAAATTAGAAAATGCTTATCTAACTAGCTCCGGAAAAGTAAAAAGAATATAGCAGGTTTTGTAAAAAAGCAGATTCAACTCGATTACGTTCTTTTCTTTTTGTGCCGCCAACAAGAAAAGAACCAAAAGAAAAAGCTCGTCGCTAAAAACTCTCCGGGCCACGCTTACGCTAAAGCTTCAGCGGGCCCGCGCTGCGCTTCTCGCTGATGGCGGGCTTGTCTGAACTCGGGCTTTGGCCAAGCCCTCAAACATGCAGACAAGCTTTTAACCGCCGTCAACTACGATGCTCACTGATCGTTTTAACGCGACATACCTGGGTTGGCACCTGTTGTCCTCCATATCTCCTGAGAGGATTGGATGATCATTAATTAGAATATATCCCTGGTTTTCGTGTTTTTCGTGGGCAAGGAAATGTCTCGTATTACATGGCGAAGAAATTCCGGATCTTTTTCAAAATGCTGGCCGAACTGGCGGCCCTGCGCTCCTCCTCGGAGATGGCCCGGGACTTGGCGATCCGCTCCAGGTTCTCCTTCTGCCGCTGCTCGATCATCTTGGAAAGCGATTCGGCTATCTTGGGGTTGGCCGTCAGTATCGGACTGATGTCCTTCTTCTCCACCGCCAGCACCTCCACGTCCCCGATGGCCCGGATCGAGGCGCTGCGCTTTTCCCCGGTCAGCAGCGACATCTCGCCGAAGAACTTGCCCGTTTCCAGTTCTGCCACCCTGGTCTGGCGGCCTTCGGGATCGGCCACCAGCACCTCCACCTTTCCCTGCTTGATGATGTAAAATGACTCGCCCTCGTCGCCCTGACGCACCAGATGCTCGCCGGCCGCAAAGGTCTTGGCCTGGAGGCTGGCGGCCAGCCTTTTCAGGTCCTTCTCGGGAATGGCGGCGAAGAGAGGCACCTGCTTGAGATAAAGGCCGGCCTGCTGCTCTTCCGCCCGGCGCTGTTCCTCCGGCTCCCTGACCGAGGCCGGGGTCACCCGGACGTCGCTGATGGGATAGGGAAATTCAATGCCGTTGCGCTTGAAATGGTACCAGATCCGGCTCATCACGTCGTCCTCGATCTCGTACAGGTCTCCGAAATCGTCGATCCAGAACTTGACCCGGTAGTTGATGGTATAGTCGTCATACTCCTTCAGCCAGACCCGGGGCTGGGGATCCTTGATCACCCCGTGGGCTTCGGTCATGGCCCCGGAGATCACCTTCTTGATCAGGCTGGGAGCGGCGGTATAGGGCACCCCGATCACCAGTTCCCGGGCGTGGATGGGGGTGGGATGGCTGTAATTGATGATCTCGTTCTTGGCGATGGAGGCGTTGGGGATGATCACGTAATCGTCGGTGAAGGTCTTAAGCCGGGTGGCCCGCCAGGTCATGTTCTCCACCTGCCCCTCCTGGTTGTTGATCATCACCCAGTCCCCGATGGCAAATGGCCGTTCCAGGTTCAGGGCTATCCCGGCGAACAGGTTTCCCAGCACGTCCTGCATGGCTATGCCCAGGATGAAGGTCAAGGCGGCCGAAGTGGCGAACAGCGGCCCCAGGTTGACCCCCAGGTTCACCTTGAGGATGATGAAGAACACCAGTACCGCCAGCATCCAGCGCATGATGTCCCGCAGCAGCTGCGGCACCTGGGCCTTTTTGCTGTTGGAAAGCAACAGGTCAAAACCCAGGTACTCGAACATCTTGATGGCCAGGTAAAATCCCAAAAAGACCCCGATGGAAAGCACCAGGGTGTTGGTCTGGGTTTTTAAGGGAATGTGACCCCAATGCAGAAAGAGCCGGAAGGCCACGTACAGCCCGCTGATGTTCAGCACCAGACCCAGACTCTTGAAGAACTTCCAGCGGCTTAAGCCCCTCAGAAACAGCCACAAGACTGCGAAGGCCAGGAACAGTCCGAAGCCCAGAAGAATTAAGTTGGTTGTTATCTGCATTGGGTTCTCCTTGTATTCAAGATGAGGTGCATTTGTAAGTTTGGTTTTTCCGACCTAACCCCCGTCCCCTTCCCGATGCGGGAAGGGGTGTAGGGGTTGGGTTTATTCCCGTTTGCCCAGCTGGCGGTCCAGCATGAACAGCGAGCCTTTGGAATCCCCCAGCATCTTTATCTGGTTCACTATCTCCAGGGTCTGGGCCTCTTCCTCCACCTGCTCGTCCACAAACCACTTGCACATGCTGGCCGTGGCGTGGTCGCCTTCTTTTGTGGCCAGGTTGACGATGTCATAGATCATGGCCGTCACCTTCTGCTCGTGCTTGTAGGCGTC
>JAURWH010000071.1 GCA_030655055.1 bacterium | reverse complement strand
TTCATGATTTAAGCGAGGTAAAACATGGAGATATCCCCGGCTTTGACAAAACAGATGCAGATGTGAAAAATGAAAAAAAGGCTTTGGCGGATATTTCAACCGAATACGCCCAGCTTGGGATCGGGGAAATTATTAATACGATAGAAGATTTTGATGATCACCTTTCAAAAGAAGCCCGGATAGTAAAAGCACTTGATAAATTAGAAGCAGTTATTCAGCACAATGAAGCTGATATAAAAACATGGATTGACAGAGAATACGACCTTAACTTGTCTTATGGTTTTGAAGAATGCCAGATTGAGAGCATTCTTGCTGATTTCAGAAAACTGGTAAAAGACAAAACGATAAGAAAGATAAACGACCATAATGTCCGCCCGTGAACGACATCATCAAACATATCCGGGCCGAGCTGCTGAAGAATGTGGACCCCGTTTATCGTGAAGGCGCGCAGAATTACTTCAAGGAAGGCATTGTCCTGCACGGGGTGCGCCTTCCGGTGGTCCGGGCCATCTCGGCCAAGTACTACCGGCAGGTGAAGGGTTTGGAGAGAGTTGAGATCTTTGCCTTGTGCGACCAGTTGCTCTCCTACGGCACCAGCGAGGAGCGCACCATCGCCTTTGACTGGGCCTGGCGCCGCCGCCGGGAATTCCAGCCTTCGGACTTCAATGTCTTCGAACGCTGGCTTAAGGACCATGTCAACAACTGGGGTGGAGTGGACGACCTGTGCTGCCACACCTTCGGGTATTTTATAGACCGCTTCCCCGAGTTTCTCCCGAACTTCTTGCGCTGGACCAAGTCCAAACAATGGCCTTTGCGCCGGGCGGCGGCGGTGATTCTGATCTACCCCGTCAGGCGGGGCAAATATTTTAGTGATGTGCTAAAGACATCCGGCGCCCTGCTGTGTGACGATCACTACCTGGTGCAAAAAGGTTACGGCTGGCTGCTGAAAGAGTCCTGCAAAAAGTTCCCCGGAGAGGTGTTCGATTATGTAATGAAGAACAATAGGCAAATGCCCCGGACCGCCTTAAGATATGCCATAGAGAAGATGCCTGTTGCACAGCGTAAAAAGGCCATGTCGAAATAAACAGGATTTCCACGCTTGCGCGCCGTAACGCTATAGCGTGCAGGCACGGAAACACTGAATTGCCGAAACACGGAAAATACTTATTCAACCTTCCGTGATTCTGTGGTAAAGTTTCGGTTTGATCCGGTATTTTTTTGTAAAGGGAAGATCAGTACCGGAAGGCGGTAAATTCGCCCTTTTCCCAGGACAGCACCAGGAAGATGTTGAAATTATTGCTCTGCCCCTCCAGGCTGCAGCTAAGGATGGAACCCCTGGCTATGTGCAGGCAGCCGTGCTGGCCCATGGAGTTGGTGATGTCTATCCGCCCGGTCCAGCCGCCGATGGAGAAAAGCTCCAGCACGGTGAAAACGTTGTTCTCCGACAGCCGGCCGGCCCACTCCTTGGCCTTGCGGTCCAGCATGACCTTGGCCTTGTAAGAATACTTAAGCCGCAGGTCAATGCCCTTGTACAGCTCCTCCCGCTTAAGCGGCTTGGTCAGGTAGCGGGCGGCGCCCACCGCATAACCATGAATGATGCTGGCCCGGTCGGCCTTGGCCGAGAGCATGATCACCGGAATGTGCCACAGTTCCGGGCTCTGTTTGACCGCCCGGCACAGCTCGTAGCCGTCCATCAGCGGCATCATGATGTCGGTCAGGATCAGGTCCACATGCTTCTCTTTGGCCACCTGCAGGCCGTCCTGGCCGTCCCGGGCCTGGATCACCTGATAGCCGGCGCTCCGCAGCTGAAATTCCAGCAGGCGCGCCATGTTGGCCTCATCTTCGACCACCAGGATGGTGTACTTTTCCATAGGCCTCCCTTTAAAAGAGGGTTCGGATAAATTGTATAACAAACCCGGCAAATATGCAAGCCGGTTTATCAACCTGATGAGGGAATACAAAATAGGCGAGGCATGGACAAGAAAGAACAGACCTCGGGTCACCGCCAAAGGCTGAAGGATAAATTCCGCCAGACCGCCGGAGAAGGCCTGCACGACTACGAACTGCTGGAACTGCTGCTGACCTATGCCCTGCCCCGGCGCGATGTAAAGCCCCTGGCCAAGGAACTGATAGCGGTTTTCGGCGGCCTGGCCGGAGTACTGGACGCTTCGCCGGAAGACCTGGAGAAGATCAAAGGCCTGGGAAGCTCCCCGGGAGTGCTGATCAAGCTGGCCAAGCACCTGTCCGAGCAGTACCTGGCGGCCGGGATGATATCCCGGGACGCCCTTTCCTCGCCCCAGTCGGTGCTGGCTTTCGCCCGGACCAAGATGGCCGGACTGCCCAACGAAGCCTTTCTCTGCATCTATCTCAACACCAAGAACGAGGTGCTGAGATACAAGACCATCAACCAGGGCACGGTGGACAAGGCGGCGGTCTATCCCCGGCGGATCATCGAAGAAGCCCTGAACCTGCACGCCGCCGGAATGATCCTGGTGCACAACCACCCCAGCGGGCACTGCCAGCCCTCGCCGGAGGACCGGCAGCTGACCGACTCCATCGTCAGCGTGGCCAGGACGCTGGACATCCGGGTGCTGGACCATTTGATAGTGGGCCGGCTGGGGTATTACAGTTTTGCCGAGAATAAATTATTGTAACAATAAAGTTGTTATTATGCCGAAGAAAAAAATCATCATCATCGGGGCCGGGCCGGGCGGGCTGACCGCCGGCATGCAGCTGGCCCACCAGGGCCACCAGGTGGATATCTTTGAAAAGAAGGACGTGGTGGGCGGCCGCAACGCTCCCATCAGGCTGGGCGGATTCACCTTTGACACCGGCCCCACCTTCCTGATGCTGCTGGAAGTGCTGGAGCAGTCCTTTGCCGACGCCGGCCGGGACCTGAACAAATACCTGGACCTTAAGCGCATCGATCCCATGTACCGCCTGCGCTTTGACGGGGCAAAGGACTTCTTCCCCACCGGCGATGAGAAAAGAATGGTGGAGGAGATCGAGCGGGCCTTCCCCGGGGACGGCCAAAATTACCTGCGGTTCAAAAAGACCGAAGGCAAGAAGTTTGACCGGGTCTACCCCTGCCTGAAGGTGCCCTACGGCAGCCTGCTATCCTATCTCAAGCCCAGGTTCCTTAAAGCCGTTCCCCGGCTGGACCCCTTCGCCTCGGTCTATCACCGGCTGGCCGGCTATTTTAAGCACGAGCACCTGCGGATCGCCATGACCTTCCAGGCCAAATACCTGGGGATGTCGCCCTGGCAGTGCCCGGCCACCTTCACCATCCTGTCGGTGATCGAGCATAAGTTCGGCATCTACCACCCCATCGGCGGGCTCAATAAGATATCTGAAGCCATGGCCAGGGTGATCCAGGAGGACGGCGGACGGATCCACCTGAACACCCCGGTAAAACAATTGATGGTGAAGGACCGCACTGCCAAAGGCGTTTTGCTGGAGGACGGCCGGACCATAGAGGCCGACGAGGTGATCCTCAACCCCGATTTCGCCTGGGCCATGAGCCATCTGGTGAAACCCGAAGACCGGAAGAAATACACCGACGCCAAACTTAAAAAGATGGAATATTCCTGCTCCACCTTCATGCTCTACCTGGGCCTGGACAAACTGTACGACATACCGCACCATAACGTGATCTTCGCCGATGACTACCGGGACAACGTGGAGGACATCGTCCACCGCAAGGCCTTGTCCAGCGACCCCTCGGTCTACATCCAGAACGCCAGCATCACCGACCCCACTTTGGCTCCGGCCGGCAAGTCGGCAATTTACGTGTTGGTGCCGGTCACCAACCAGACCTCAGGGCTGGACTGGCAGAAGGAGCGAAAAGCCTTCCGCGACCGGGTGATCGGGATCATCAAGCAGAAGACCGAGCTCAAGGACATTGACCAACATATAGAGATGGAGAAGATCATCACCCCGGCCGACTGGGAAAATGAATACGGGATCTACCATGGGGCCACCTTCAACCTCAGCCACAAGATCTCCCAGATGCTGTCCTTTAGGCCCCACAACCGTTTTGAGGAGTTTAGGAACTGCTACCTGGTGGGCGGCGGCACCCACCCCGGCTCGGGCCTGCCCACCATCTACCAGTCGGGGCGGATCGCGGCCGCAATGATCATGGGAACCAAGGTTTCTTAAATTCGACATCTTGGTTGTACCTTCTGCCCAGAGAATATGATCTGCGTTAATCTGTAAAATCTGTGGATGGATAATTATGAAAGGAACAGAACCATGCCAGACCAATTCACCGAGGAAATAAAAGTATCCGGCGAGCAGCTGCTGGCAAAGATCAAGGAACTGGTCCGGCAAGGCAACATCCGCCGCATCACCATCATCGACAAGGATGGAAAGACCATCATCGCCTTCCCGCTGACCATCGGGGTGGTGGGCGCCCTGATCGCCCCGACCCTGGCCGCCATCGGCGCGGTGGCGGCATTAGTGACCGAGTGCACGGTCAAGGTAGAACGGGAGCAGAAGTAGAGTTCAACGAAATGGCTTTTTCAGTATTTATATTGATAATCTATACCATTGGTGTAGCGGGTATCCTTGGTATAATATATTCTATTGTAAAAAAGAATCTTCCTGGTTTTATAATATCAATCATTACCCTGTCGGTGGCTTTGATTATTATTGTGCCACCCTTCATTCCTATGTCAGAAAAAGCTAGACAAGGGTGCGTCAAGGCAAACATGCACACTTTGGAACTTTTGGTAAATGACTATCGAGCTAAGAATAATGGTCTATGCCCACCAGACACGATTATATTTAAACTACTTCCAAATAATTTGAAAAATCCCCAAACTTTTAAACCTTATTCGAGATTTTTAAAAACGAACTTCGCGGCTAAAAGCCTTAATGAACCATCCTCAAAAAATAATGGTTATATGTTAGGTTATGCTACAAGTAGGGACAATGCACACTATATAATACTAGGTACGGGTAAAAATGGGCAATTGATACACGGAGATGATCACACTACATATTTACTGACAAACATTAAATAATTACCTTTTACCTTGTTAAAGGTCTGTATCTAATAGTCTTCTAATCTATGCCACGCAAATTAATCCGACCCCGGATAGTGGTCAGCAAATGCCTGGGGTTCGCCGCCTGCCGCTACAACGGCCTGATGATCTCCAGTCCTTTTGTCCGGAAACTTAAGGACCATGTCGACTTCGTCCCGGTCTGCCCGGAGCAGGAGATAGGCCTGGGCGTGCCCCGCGATCCCATCCGGATCGTAGAGACCAAGGGCCGCCGCTCCCTTTACCAGCCGGCCACCGGCCGCGACCTGACCGGGGAGATGAACGCCTTTGCCGGAGAATTTTTCAAGGGCCTGGGACCGGTGGACGGCTTTCTGCTGAAGACCCGCTCCCCCTCCTGCGGCATCAAGGACGTCAAGGTCTATCCCGGTTCGCTTAAGGGGGCGGCCCCGGTCACCGGCAAAAGCTCGGGGTTCTTCGGCGGCCTGGCGCTTGAGCTCTACCCGGGCCGGGCCATAGAGGACGAGGGCCGGCTGGAGAACGCCGCCATCCGGGAGCATTTTTTGACCAGGATCTTCGCCCTGGCGTATTTAAGGGAAACTTTGAGCTCCGGCTCGGTCAAAAAACTGGTGGAGTTCCACTCCTCCCGCAAACTGCTGCTGATGGCCTACAGCCAAAAGGAGATGCGGGCCCTGGGAAAATTGGTGGCCCATCAGAACGAACTAAAATGGGCAGACCTGGCGGCCGGGTATCAAGCCCATTTTGAACAGGCCCTGGCCAGGATCCCCCGGCCCCGCTCCCATCTCAACGTGCTGATGCATGCCCTGGGTTATTTCAAGGATGAACTGGCCCCGGCCGAGAAAAAATATTTTCTGGATCAACTGGAACTGCTGGGCCGGGATAAGATCCCGCTTAGCACGGCGTCCACCTTGATCGGGGCTTGGGTGGCCCGTTTTCAGGATAAGTACCTGGGGCTCCAGACCTACTTTGAGCCCTATCCCCGGGAACTGGTGGATATTTCTGACACCGGCCGGGGCCGGATGGTTTAACTTGAAACAAATACTATAATTCCATAATAAGGTTAATTGATAATGGCAATAATGCTGAGAAGATCATCGTTCATCTTAGGTCTGCTGGCCTTGATAATTGTTCACAGCCCGGCCTGCGCCCAAGTGGAAAAATACAATTACAACGATGACGAAGGCCCCGGGTTCAATTCCGGTACCCGGCTGATCCTGGGTTACTCCGCCAACATTCCCAACCAATACTTGGGTTTTAACATGGGCTTTACCCGGCCAAGAACCTGGGGCATATTTGTGGAATTCAAAATGAACTACACTTCATTGGAGATCGCACCCTACTTGTTCGACGACCTGTCGGTTTACGATGAGGAGCAAACGATACGCAGTCTCTCGGATACTTTTATTGGCGCTCGGGATTCCTGGATCTCCTTGAACACCGGGATCACCCGCCCCCTGAATGACAGGTTTTGTTCCTACCTAGGCTTGGGCGTCTCATTTCGTCGTGTTTACCGGCAATACTATGAAATCTATGGAAATATGGGAGATAACGGTTACTTTTGGATAAACGACGACGCCAACTCCACCGTAAATCTTAATGTCACCGGCGGCGTTTACTGTAAGCTGGGGCGCTATTTTTACCTGCAGCTGGGAGGAGACCTCCGGCCCCTTGGGTTGGTGGCCGGACTGGGCCTGGCCCCCTAAACATTCACTTCCCCGTGACCTTGGTATAGCCTGCTCCCCGCCTGTCTTTACGGCAACCTTCCCAGAAAATCCAACTTAAGATAAGGGCATGACATGAAACTTCGGGTATTGGGCGCTTCCGGATCCAAACTGCCCGGCTTTGGGCTGACCAGTTTTTTGCTGGACCAAACTATTTTGATAGACACCGGGGCCGCCGCATCCAGGCTGAACTTTGAAGAACAGAAAAAGATCGAAACGGTTTTTCTGTCCCACCTTCACATCGACCACAGCCTGGGGCTGCTGCTGATGGCCGACAACCTGGCCGGCTGCTCGCAAAAACCCGTCAGCATCGCCAGCCTCCCCGAAGTATTGCAGGGCCTGCACCAGCATCTTTTCAACAACCAGGTCTGGCCGGATTTCACCGCCATCCCGGACCGGAAGCGGGCGGTATACCGGCTTTGTCCGTTACGGGAAAACCGGGCCGTCAGTATCGGCAAATATACGGTTAAGGCCGTCAAGGTCAGCCACTCTGTGCCCACCGCAGGCTTCATAATATCGGATGGGAAATCCAGCCTGCTCTACACCGCCGACACCCGGCCCACCGAACGTCTCTGGCAGGAAGCCAAAAAGGTGAAAGACCTGAAGGCGGTGCTGATAGAAACCTCCTTTCCCAACCGCCTCCAGAACCTGGCAGATGTCTCCGGCCACCTGACGCCCAATACATTATCCCAGGAAGTTGCCAAGTCCGGACTGAAGGTGCCGTTCTACGTGTTCCACATCAAGGCCCTGTTCGCAAAGGAGATCCGGCAGGAGATCGCCGACCTAAAAGATTCCCGGATCCGGCTGGCTAGGGAAGGCGCCCAATATACATTTTAATGTTCATCCTATCAGCGCCTGAGATCCACTAAATTCAAACGGTGCCAACCATAGTTGTCGCGTTAAAACGATCAGTGAGCATCGCAGTTGATGGCGGTTAAAAGCTTGTCTGGCCTGTTTGAGGGCTTGGCCAAAGCCCGAGCTCAGACAAGCCCGCCAACAACGAGAAGCGCAACGCCCGGAGAGTTTTAAGCG
>JAURWH010000070.1 GCA_030655055.1 bacterium | reverse complement strand
TTGTCTGAACTCGGGCTTTGGCCAAGCCCTCAAACATGCAGACAAGCTTTTTCCGCCATCAACTGCGATGCTCACTGATCGTTTTAACGCGACATACCGGGATTGGCACCATTTGTTCTCCATGTTTTCTGAGCTGATTTGATAAACAATTCACATCTTTCTGGAATCATAGGCCCAATGAAGCATGGCCTGGCGCTGCCGGGGTCGGCAGTCAAGTTTCCCCTTGGGGCAGTTCTTCTTCAGGGCCGCCGCATGGCGCCGGATGGCCTTCCAGCGCCGGATCTGGCGGGCGTCCTCCTCCGGGATCCGGCGGCCAAGATAATAGCGGCAGTACCACTGGAACCAGCCCCGGGGGTCGGCCGGGTGGATCCAGCCCTTGTCCTGCCAGACCTTCAGCGGCTGGCTGGCATTGACCTTGAAGCAGTTCAGATCAGGGTCGTGGCGACTGGGGCAGAGCTTGGCCTGCTTGAACCAGCTGGCCGGGAATTCCTTCTGGCAGTCGGTCATGTACCTGCCGCCGAAGACGCCCAGCCTAAGCATTTGGGCCGGGGTCAGCTCCGGTTTAAAGTCGGGGTGAAAGTTCCTGCCCTCGGGCTCGGCAAGATGATAATAGCCCTGCTGCATCTTGTCGTTGATGATGATCTTTTTCTTCATTTTTCAGGGTCCAAAGGACAGTTGTTTGCGTTTAAGCTTTGGATGATATCTGCTGACAGCCGCATGGCTGGAGCTGGCTGGCTTGCCGAACCCTTGCCCGGACTACCGGGTCAGCGCGGCCAGGGCCTGTTCCCGGTCTCCGTCCATGTACACCGTCAGGGTGGCGCCGTCGGCCGCCTTGGGCACGTGGATCACCTTGACCACCTGCTCCAGATTCCGGGCCTGGGGCAGCAGCTTTCTCAGCACATTGGGCGAATGGTCGAAAAACTCCTGGTTGAAGGCGGCGCCCTTTTCGTCGGGATAAAGCGGCAGGTAGCGGATGCCGGCCTCCACCAGGTCCTGGAAGAAGTGGGTGCCAAAGGAAAGCTCGGGCACGTAGTCCTTTTTCTTCTTGGCCACCTCTATCAGCATGGCGGTGTTGTTGATGTCCGAGTATCCCACCCGGACCCCCAGCTTGATGTCGCCCCGGCTGCCCCAGCGGCCCGGCCCCATCAGGATGAACTTCTGGCGGGGCAGCTTCTGGTTAAGGTCGCCCACCACCCGGCCCACCTGGATCAGCTCCTCCATGTTGGGCAGGGCGTCGTACTGGATGGGATCGACGTAGACTATGTACTCGATGTCCTTCACCAAAGCGTTGGTGACATAGCGGCTGCCGGTGAACAGGATGTCGGAGGCCGGGACATCCTTGGGAACGGCCACGCTGGCGGCGCCCCCGGCCTGGCTCTGGGGCCGGCACTGCAGCAGGTACAGCTTGTGGATGTCGCCGTCGCAGGCGAACTCGATATCCACCGGAAAGCCCAGGGTGTCCTTTAAGATGTTCAAAATGTCCTTGATCTGGGGAATGAATGGTCCGTGGGTCAGCAGTTTGGAGAAGGTGACCACCGGCTGGCCCTCGCTGAGGTTGACCATGGTGCCGGTGGGCGAGAACAGCTGGCCCTCCTGGTAGATGGAGATCACCTGGGAGAGGGCCGGGAAATCGTTGCCGATCTCCTGGAACAGCTTGTCCACGGTGATGGTCTCAAAGCGGCGGGTCTCCATGTTCAGGAGGTCGATGTTCTTCTGGGAATACCAGAGCACCTCCTCGGGGCTGGCGTTGACCCTGAGGCCGGGCTGGCCGGGGCTGATCAGCACCGGGTAGTCGTCGCCCACCCGGTCCACCGCCCGGGTGCCCATCCCGGCCACCAGCCGGACGATGCCGTCCTGGCGCTTGATGCGGGGCGACCAGCGGAACTCGTTGTAGCTGAAGGCCACCCCGGCGTAGGCCGGAAAATAATACTTGCCCACCCGCTGGCCCACCACCTCCTGGATGACGATGGCCATCTCCTCGTTGAAGTCCAGCAGGCCCCGCTCCCGGCGGTACTCGATGGGGTCGGGCCCGAACACCGAGGCGTAGACCTCCACGATGGCGTTGGTCAAAGCCTCCATCTTCTCCCGCTTGGTTCCCTGGTTGGCCACGAACAGGCTCTTGTACTTTCCGGCGAAGGACGAGCCCAGGCTGTCCTCCAGCAGGCTGGAGGAGCGGACGATCAGGGGCCGGTCGCCGAAGTCGTCCAGGCACAGGGACAGCCCGGCGATTATTTCCGGGGACAGAGCCGAGTTTTTGAAGATCTGCTCCAGGTAGGGGTATTCCTGGCGGATCTCCACCGGGTCGCGGTACTTGATGGTGGGCATCTCCTCCAGGGCGTTGAAATGGAGGAAGTCCAATATGCCGTCCGAGGCAATGTACCAGGTCTTGGGGGTGACCAGGTTGCGCAGGGAGATATAGTCCTTCTTGGCGTTCATCAGGATCTTCTCGGCCCTAAAAAGCCCGGCCGCCTTGCCCCCCAGCTTGCCGTTGCCCAAAGAGGGCCCGATGGTGCGGGAGAGGGTCTGCATGAAGTCGGGCACCGTGGCGTGCTTCTTGGTGACGTTGATGTAGTGCATCTCCTCGCTCAGGAACCGGCGGATCAAAGCCACCTTGATGCCCATGTTCTCCTCGGGCGACAGGCTCTTCTGGGCGTCGGGCATGTTGGCGAAGCGCTGGACGGCGTCGGAGATCTCGGCCAGCGAGACGTCGCGCTTTTCGGAAGCCATGCCCAGAAAGCGGGACTGCTCGTGCTTAAGCCACAAGCTGATGATCCGGGCCAGCTCGTCATCGTCGATCTCCCTGGCCGCGATCTGGAATATCTCCTCCACAATGTGCTCCAGCAGGGACTGGTTGATCTTGGGCATGGGCTGGTTCTCGCTGTACTCCCAGTCGCTGGAGGTGGTGTCCAGCCGCTGCATCAGCTCCTCCACCTGCTTGATGTTGCGCTTGTAGAGGTAGTTGATCATCTTGCGGCCGATCCGGTTCAGCAGGATGGGGTTGGTGTCGCGCAGCAGGTCTACGATCACCTGCCATTCGGGCTTGTGGTGGGGCATAGCGCTGGCTCCTTGTGGGATTAGTTGTTGCTTAAGGTAATACTGGGGACGACAGTGGACTTTACACGGAAACCAGAAAAGACAGGAAACACGGAAATATTTTCAGGCTTTATTTGTTTGTGCTACGAATTGTAAAATCGTGCTACGGGTTAGGCCGGACCTCTCCCTTTATCCCTCCCCTGGAAGGGGAGGGTGGGCTGTCAGAACTTTAGTTTATGTTACTGGACTTTATGATCACAATCTGCGGGGATCTGCGTCCCATATAAAAACTCGTCACTCCTTGCTGATCAGCCCCATCCCGCTGCGGCCGTCGATCCGGGCCTCCAAAGGCTGGTCCAGATGCACCCAGCGCAGGTGCTCGGTGCTGTCCGTCACCGGCTGAGATTCCAGCCAGTCCCAGTCGATCCTGCCGTGCTCGGGGTCGGTGGGCACGGTGAAGTAGCCGATGCGGAGCGAGGTCATGTTCTGGAAGAAGTGCGAGCCCTGGGAGGGGTCCACGTTCATGTTGGGCAGGCAGGCCTCCACAATGGTACGGGCCTGGGAGATCTGGTCGAACTTCACCGGGATGCCCAGCCAGGGATCGCTGGAGCCCCAGCGGCCGGGACCGATCAGGACATAGGGGCGGCCCTGTTCCTTCAACTTCTTGTTCAGCTGTCCCACCTCATCGGCCATCTGGGGGGTGCGGGAGGCGTCGAAGGAGCCGGGCCGGACGTAGATGATGTCGCTTAGGGCCGTGACCCCGTTGCCCAGGGCCTTGTCGCTGAAGCAGAGGGCTTGTTGGATGTCTTTCGCCGAGACGTCGATCTTGACCAGCTCGTCCGAGACCACCAGCGGCCGCACCTGGAGGAAGCCGAAGTCGGCCGGAAAGATATTCTTGGGATCCAGACGGACCGCGAACTCCATCTCCACCGGGCAGCTCATGGCCTGGGAGGAAAGTTTCAGCAGGTGATCCAAAAGCTCGGCCAGGGGGAACAGCTTGTATTTAAGGATATGGGCAAAGCTGACGACGCGGGGGCCGGGCTGGCCGATCCCGTCCTGCAGCTGCTGGTTCTCAAAGGAGTAGGTGGAGCCCAGCCTTTCCAGCACCCCGTCCTTCTCGGCCTCTTCGATCCCCAGCTTCAAAAGATACTGGTCCTCATCGGCGTAGGCGGTGTTGGATCTGGGCCGCATGTCCACCGCGTAAAAGCTCTTCTGGCTGTTGTCCAGCATGTCATCGGCGGTGCCGAACTGGGGCAGGATCTCGGGGTAGGCCGGGGTGAAGCGGAGCGAGACCCCGCCGTCCACCACGCTTTTGCCCAGCCCCAGTGCCACGTTGACCACGCCGTCCTCCGGCTTGGCGTGGCCCACCGGGTAATAGTTGTAGGAGCGGGCCACCCCGGCGAAATCGGGATAATAGCGGCCGTTCCTATCCGCACCCACCACCTCCTGGATGATCACCGCCATCTTCTCCTCGTCCACCCGGTGGTTGGTGGACTCGATGTAGCTCTTGGCCTGCTTTAAAAAAGTGGAGGCCCAGACCAGCTTGATGGCGTTGTCCAAACTCAAAAACCGGGCGTCCAGATCGGACTGGTTGTTGGGGACCATCTTGGTGTAGTAGATGCCGGCGAAGGGCTGGTAGAGCGCGTCCTCCAGCAGGCTGGAAGAGCGCACGGCCAATGGTTTCCGGACCTGCCTGATGAAATCCCGGATGTCGCCCACCACGGTGGGGGGCAGGGAGGCGTTCAAAAAGGCGTTGGCGATGCGGGCGTCGGAATCCTCATCCACCGCCAGCTTGAACAGCTTGTTGTGGCGCATGAAATCGTCGAAGACGTCGGCGCCCAGCACCAGGGTCTTGGGAATGGAGATGCTGACCCCGGGATAGAGCGAGTGGTCAAACTGGGAGTTCAGTATCTTGTCCACGAAGGCCAGGCCCCGGGCCTTGCCGCCGATGGAGCCGCCGCCCATCCGGGTGAAGTGCCACTGGGGCACGTTGAAGCGCCGGGAATAATAGACGATGCTGCCCCGGTTCTGCCGGCGGTGGTTCTGGTCCAAAGCTTCCTTCAGCAGGAGTTTTAGCGATGAGACATCGTCGTTGTCGGCCAAGGCCAGCTTGGTGACCTGCTCGGCCAGCCCGAACTCGGTCCGGACCAAAAGCCAGCGCTTCAGGTCCCCCCGCATCAGGTTCCGGTGCAGCAGGTCCTGGGGAAGGCTGTCGATGACCGAGATGAATGATTCCAGATTGGGGATCCTGGCGGCCTCGCTGTTGTCGGCGTTCTTAAGCACCAGGTCGCCGAAGCCCATGTGCTCGACTAAAAGATGGCGGAATTCATCCGTCAATGACGGCGAGCCTTTCAGCAAAAATTCGGCCTTCAGGCCGGAAGCTATCTGCTCGGTCTCCGGCTCGCTGGACTGGATCACCAGCGGCAGGTGGGGCAGGTCGCGGCGGATCATCTTGGCGAATTCTATCCCGGCCTGGGGGTCCAGCTTTCCGTTTTTGGGATAGCGGACGTCGGTGAACACGCCCAGCAGGTTGGCCTTGAACTTTTGATATATCTCCACCGCCTGCTCATAGTTCTGGGCCAGGTGCACCCGGGGCCGTCCCCGCTGGCGCAAGGCCTTTTGGCTGAAGCCCAGGTCCTCGTTAAGCAGCCGGTCGGTCTGGTCCCACAGTTCGTCAAACAGGACGTTCAGATAACTGGAATAGAAGCTTATGGAATCTTCCACTATCAATAGATTGGGCAGTCCCAGGGCCTTGGTGTCGCTCTCGGCGTTCTTGAAATCCTCCATCAGCTGGATGATCCCGGTGAGTATCTTGCCATCGCCCTGCCAGACGAAGATGCCGTCCACCTTGGTAAAATCGTTCATCTGCTGGAGCCGGGCCAGCTCCGGGGTGTTGAAGGCCAGGATCACCACCGGCAGTCCGGGCAGGATCTCCTTGGCCTTTTGGCCGAAGGTGAAGGGGTCCATGTCGCCCAGCCGCTGGATGCAGACCACCAGGTCAAAGCTTTCTTTGCCCAGCAGCTCCAGGGCGTTGGCCCCGCCGGTGACCCGGGTGATGGAGGGGACGTAGCCCAGGTCCCGCTGTTTGTAGGCCTGGCCCAGCAGGTCGGCCAGCCGGCCGTCCTCTTCCAGGATGAAGGCGTCGTAAAGGCTGGCGGCCAAAAGCACCTTGCGCACCTTGTAGGGCATAAGGTTCAAGAGCTTCTGGGCAAAGGGGTCCAGGATGGCCTGCTGGTCGATGTTGATGGGTGTGGGCATGATTTCGAGTTACAAACAGTTTATTTTTTTATTATAATATCAATGGACGGATAAAAGAAACCCTTGCTGATTTTGGGATATATCCTCCGCAACAAATTATGATATCCAGAATCCAGGGAAAACGGGAAAAATGGCCGCCGGAAGTAATCCGCCACATGAAATTTGTCTGCCGGAATATTCAAGGCTATTTCCATCTCATGAAAGCTAACCCCCCGGCCCCTCCTTAAAAAATGCAGAACATTCTCATCCGTATGTATCCGGTACAATTCTTTGAAATTTTCCTTAGAGCTGAACCTGGAATAATCGAAGGCCGCATCATCCGGAAGCCAGTTGAAAAACGGTAAAAAAGAGGTATGACCGTCAAAATACCATAATCTGTTCGGCGTTTCTACAATGCTTAGGTATGCGCCCTTTGCCAATAGATCATAATATTTCCTTAAGCAGTCAATCCTTTCATCATGCACCATATGTTCCATGGCCGCAAAGAAAATTATCAGGTCAAATTTCCGCCCCCGCAAATCGTCACATATTGCAGCGGCATTGCCGGAAACCATCGTGGCCGGCACATTATAAACCCTGCACCTGTCACGGGCCACTTTTAAAGCTCCTTCATCGATGTCAATCCCTGTTACATTAGCCCCTTGTTCTGCCAGCGCAATCGTGGATGAGCCTGTTCCACAGCCTATTTCCAAAATATTGGCCCCTTTCAACGGGACTGTTTTATTGAACCAAGGGATGTAGGTGATCCTGTCGTTTTCCAGCCGGTCAATCAAATGCTCTTTTAAGTCAACGGCATAGGATTCGCTGGTATAGTGCTTTTCACTCCTCCAGCCCTGATGGTAATTATTTCTTATGGACAGTTCAATCTCTTTAAGCCGGGAAGGATCCAGTTTTATCTGCTGGTTCTTTAAAATATCGGGCACTTGAAATTTGCGGATGTGCTTTAAAATCGTTCTGGCAGTATTTACCATTGTTGTATTTCCCCCAATATTTATGATATCGCGCTTATCTGTCCTGTTTGAGCGTTCTCTCTGTCTGCCGCAATCTCTATTCTATATAGTTCTATGGGCTTAATACACCCTGCTGCAGGCAGGGTTGGCAATCACCCCGGCATAGGCTATTGTCTCAGGTCAATTCCGCCAAAGTTTTTTTATACAGGTAGGCTGGGGTCTTATCGTAAAGCTTCCGGAACAGCTCCGCGGCCTCCCGGCGGCAAGCCTCTCCTCCGGCCAGACGGTAGATCTGCAAAAGGACTGCGGCCTTTTGATCGTCATCGGGGGCAGATGGAACAAGGGTTTTCAGCTGTTCAATTGCGGTCTCCTTGTTTTCAGCCGCCGCAAGCCGGGCCAAAAGCACATCAAGTTCGAAAAGCACATTCTGGCGTTTTGTTTTTTGAGCCATTTCCCGGGCTTCCGGGATCAAAGCCAGAGCTTGGCAGGGATGTCCGTTTTCCAGATAAAGTTTGGCTAACCGGGCCAGATAGCCGCACAGGTAGTGATTAAATCCGAAGCTGCGGGCCACTTCTATGGATTGAACGAAAGCTTGTTGGGCTTCGGTAAAATCTCCTTTTTCCGAATGCGTCACCCCCAGCATATAAGAGCCGTAACTTAAAATGGGTTTGTCATCAAGCCGGCGGGACAAGGCTATTTGTTTTAGAAAGCATTCGATGGC
>JAURWH010000069.1 GCA_030655055.1 bacterium | reverse complement strand
ATCGCCTGAACCGCCGCCAGGGTCTCTTGGAATTCGTCTTCGGACTCGCCGGGAAACCCGGCTATGATGTCCGTGGTCAGCACCAGCTCCGGCATGGCTTTCCGGGCTTTGGCAACAAGCAAGGAAAAATGCCCCATGGTATACCTGCGGTTCATCAGGGCCAGTATCCGGTCGCTGCCGGCCTGCAGGGGAAGATGCAGGTGCTGGCAGACCTTGGGCTGTTCCGCCATCACGGCGATGAGCTCATCGCTGAGGTCCTTGGGATGCGAGGTTATGAAACGGATCCGTTCGATCCCCTCCACCCGGCAGGCCAGCAGAAGTAATTTCGGAAAATCCATCTCCTGCCAATTGTACGAGTTGACGTTTTGCCCGACCAAAGTAATTTCTTTTATCCCCTGCTGGGCCAGATTTTCCATGTCCCCGATGACCGCCGGCGCCGGGCGGGACGATTCCTGCCCCCGCACAAAGGGAACTATGCAGTAGCTGCAATGGTTGTTGCAGCCCCGCATCACGGCCAACTGGGCGGTGACCTGATTCTTGAAGTCGGGGATCAGCCCGGTCTCTTCCGGAGAATAGGACATATCGTTCCGGCATTGCTGAAGGTCTTCGGCAAAAAGCTGGGCCAGGATCGAGGGCAGCTCGGCCTGGTTCTTGGTGCCGATCACCGCATCCAGGTGCTTAAAACGTTCCAGCAGGGTTTTGCCCTGTTCCTGGGCCACGCAGCCGCAGAGGATGAGCTTTAGTCCGGGCCTGTTCGTCTTCAGGCCCTTAAGCTCGCCCACCCGGCCCAGCACCCGCTCCTCGGCGTGGCCCCGCACCGCACAGCTGTTGATGATCACCGCATCCGCCTGTTCGGAAGATTCAGCCTTGGTCATCCCGGCCCCGCTTAAAAGCGATGAGATGCAGGCCGAATCGTAAATGTTCATCTGGCAGCCGTAGGTCTCTATGTAAAAGGTCTTGGACATTTATCAGATTTGCTTTATTAACGGTTGGCCACAAAATGCACGACAACACCAAAATGGCTAAATAAGAAATAGGAAATCGGAAATTATATTCGTACCGTATATGCCATTCCGGACCTGCTCCGTGCAGGCTTTTGTGGGTAGAAATTTTTCAGTCCGCTAACTCCCCGTCCATGCCCTGTTCATTGGCCGTGAGCAGCTTCACCGGCAACATTTTGTTCCTGAGGTCGGCATCCGACCTGACCGTGACCCGGAAGTAGTGCTCCCCCAGACCGGACCACTTCCCCTTATCCTGGCCTTCAAACAGGACGGCTGTACTTTGCCCGGACAAGGAACCCCAGTGTTGTTGCTGTTTTTGGGCAAACATCTCCCGCATTCTTTGGGACCGCTCTTTTTTTATCCCTTCGGGGATCTGGCCGGGCATTTCGGCGGCTTTGGTCTGCGGCCTTTTGGAATAAGTGAAGACATGCAGCTGGCTTAAGGGAAGGTCTTTGGCGGCGTTATAGCTCTGCCCGAACTCCTGCTCGCCTTCCCCGGGAAAACCCACGATGATGTCGGTGCCAAAGGTCATTTCGGGCATGGCTTTTTTGACCTTATGCAGCAGGGCCGAGAAATATTTCATGGAATAGGGACGGTTCATCAGCCTCAGGATCTTGTCGTCGCCGCTCTGCAGGGGAAGATGCAGATGCCGGGCCACTTTGGGCAGTTCTGCTAGGGTCTCAATCAGATCATCGCTGGCATCGTCGGGTTCCAGCGAGCTTAAGCGGATCCTTTCCAGTCCCGGAATGTCGTGGATCGATTTCAGCAGCACCCTTAAGGAAGGCTTGAAATCACCCAGCCGGACCCCGGCCAGCACCAATTCCTTGTGCCCGGAGCCAACCAGCCGGCCGGCCTCGGCCATTATGTCAGAAAGTTCCCGGCTTCGTGACCTCCCCCGGGCCAGCGGCACGATGCAGTAGCTGCAGCGGTGGTCGCAGCCGTCCTGGACCTTAAGGAAAGCCCGGGTGTGGCCGGAGAATGATTTTATCCCTTCGGGGGCTGTTTTTTGGCTGAATCCCAGTTCGCGGAGCACTGATAAAAGATTTTCCGGACTGCACCTGCCCACCACCAGATCTGCCTGGGATACGTCTTTAAGGGCTTTTTCGTTGACCTGGCCATAGCAGCCGGTGATTACTATTTTCGCTTTCTGGTTTTGTTTTTTGCATTTACGTACTGTCTGCCTGGCCTGCTGGTCCGCCGCCGCGGTCACGGTGCAGGTGTTGATCAGGACTATATCCGCCGGTTGTCCGGGGCCGGACGGGGACAGCCCGGCCTGCTCCAATGCGGCCCGCCA
>JAURWH010000068.1 GCA_030655055.1 bacterium | reverse complement strand
CGGTATTCGTAGAACAGCGGTTTGCCAGATGGGATCTCGGCTTCCACGACATTTCCGTCCTTGTCCGGGCCGCTGCCGCCGATGATGCTGGCGGTTATCTTGATATTATGCTTTCCGGCCGGAAGTTTAAGCAGGTAGACAAAGTAGTGCGGCAGGTTGTTGTAATTCCTTTTGATCTCGCGGATGCTGTTAAAGACTGTCAGACTGGTGCTGTCCTTGAACGGAACAAGGGCGGTGAATTTCCCGGCAGCATCCAGCGGTTTGTTGTCCAGTTGGAAGGTGACGGGCACGCTGTAAACATCCATCAG
The DNA here is from genome assembly GCA_030655055.1 of bacterium. Lineage (NCBI taxonomy): Bacteria > bacterium. The sequence continues at coordinate 2,213 of JAURWH010000068.1, read as the reverse complement.
CAGTAGCAGGGCACCGCTGTCGCCTTCGGCTGAGACAGGCTTGGGCTGGACCTGGACCTTGCCGGAAAGCACCACCTGATAGGTGCCGTCCTGCATGTAGCCGATGTCCATGATCTGAAATCCCGGCAAAAGGACCGCCTTGGCCTGGGACTCGATGTAATCCTCCTGGAGCACCGAGTTCTTGACGGTGGACTTGGATTCCACCGTCACCCCGGCCTGCTCTATGGCCTGGCGCTTGGCGTCCAGCACCGCCTCCTTGTAATCCTGCTGGCGGCTGGTCTTCCTGCCGTTGTCAAAGCCCTTGATGGTGACGTCTAGCGTTTCGCTCAACGCTGTAGTACTGAGCAGTAAAGTAGTAAAGATGCAAAGTGTCGCAAGCGAACCCCAAGGATTTGATTTTTGGAAAAACATTTGACTGCCTCCTACTTTAATACTTTCCTACGTTACTACTTTAGCCCTTGGTTGTCAGATCCCGGTCTTCCCGTGCATCTGCTCCATGGTCTCGCCGTGATAATACTTGTGGATGTGATCCTTGCTGATGCGCTTCAGTTCCTTGACCGGCAGCAGGGACAGCAGTTTCCAGCCGGTGTTCATGGTGTCCTCTATGCTGCGGTCGGCCTGGCCTTGGTTGATCATCTCCTTTTCAAAGCCCTCGGCGAACTTCAGATATTTCCTGTCAACCTCGGTCAAAGCCTCCTCGCCAATGATGGCCACCAGTTTGCGCAGGTCGCGACCGGTGGCGTAGGCCGAATAAAGCTGGTTGGACCATTCCCGGTGGTCTTTTCTGGTGTGCCCTTCCCCGATGCCGTTGTTCATCAAGCGGGACAGCGAGGGCAGGGGATCGATGGGCGGATAGCAGCCGATGCGGTGCAGCTGCCGGGACAGCACCAGCTGGCCCTCGGTGATGTAGCCGGTCAGGTCGGCTATGGGATGGGTGATGTCGTCGTCGGGCATGGTCAGGATCGGGATCTGGGTGATGGAGCCTTTGCGGCCGTGGATGCGGCCGGCCCTCTCGTAGATCTGGGCCAGGTCGGTGTACATGTAGCCGGGATAGCCGCGCCGTCCGGGGATCTCCTCGCGGGCGGTGCCAACTTCGCGCAGGGCTTCGCAGTAGTTGGTCATGTCGGTGAGAATGACCAGCACCTGCATGCCGTGGTCGTAGGCCAAGTGCTCGGCGCAGGTCAAAGCGCAGCGCGGGGTCAGGATCCGCTCGATGGTGGGGTCGTCGGCCTTGTTCATGAAGACCACGGTCTTGGCCAGGGCCCCGGATTTCTCGAATTCGGTGATGAAGTAAGTGGCCTCGCGCGAGGTGATGCCCATGGCGGCAAAGACCACCGCGAACTCCTCCTTTTCGCCCAGCACCCTGGCCTGCTTGACGATCTGGGCCGCGATCTCGTTGGCCGGCAGTCCGGCGCCGGAGAAGATGGGCAGTTTCTGGCCCCGCACCAAGGTGGCAAAGCCGTCAATGGTGGAGATGCCGGTCTGGATGAACTCCTCGGGCTTGGCCCGGGAGGTGGGGTTCATGGGCTGCCCGATGATCTCCAGCCTCTTTTCCGGGATGATGGGCGGCAGGCCGTCGATGGGCTCGCCCAGCCCGTTGAAGCGCCGGCCGATCATGTCGCGGGAGACGGGGATCCGGGCCACGTCCTCCTTAAGGCTGACCGAGCTCTTGGCCAGGTCCAGGCCCCGGGTCTCCTCGAACACCTGGATCACGGCGTATTTCTCCGAGACCTCTATGGTCTGCCCGCCCTTCTTGCTGCCGTCGGGGAGTTCGATCTCCACGATGGCGCCGTAGGACAGCCCCTTGGCGTTGTCCACGAACAGCAGCGGCCCGGAGATGTAGGAAATGCTTTGGTATTTTTTGGTGGTTAAGTCCATGAATGCCTCTTAATTAATATATCGGAATGAATTTAGTCTTATTTCCATAAAAAATGATGTCTATCCAATTAACACCGGAACATACTCCAAAAGCTTTTCTATCCGCAGATTTCACAGATATTCACAGATTATTATAATCTGCGTTAATCTGTGGATAAAGGTTCCTATGCAGGTTAGAAAATCATTTAAACAATTTGGTGCTCAGATATTTCTCCCCCCGGTCCGGGAAGATCACCACTATCCTGCCCTTTTTGATCTTCCTGGCCACCTGAATGGCCGCGTACATGGCCGCCCCGCTGCTCATCCCCACAAAGATCCCTTCTTTCTCCACTATC
>JAURWH010000067.1 GCA_030655055.1 bacterium | reverse complement strand
TCATGGCAGGTACCCTTTGGTAATCGGTTATATGGTTTAGTTTGGTTTAATAGTAAACACCTTACTTTAGCAGGGTGATCCTTTTGGTGAACATCTGCTCACCGGCAGAAAGCCTCAGGACGTAGACCCCGGCCGGGACTGCCTGGCCCTGGGCGTTATTGCCGTCCCAGCGCAGGCTGTAAGCTCCGGCCTGCCGGCTGCCGCTGAATACGGTCCTTACCTGCTGACCCAGCATATTGTAAATGCTTACATTCACCATTACCGATTTGGAGATTTGGTACTTAATGGCGGCATATTGTGTACAGGGGTTGGGGCTGATGCTTACCTGGTTCTCAAAGGAACCCAAGGATATCCCGGCCGAGGCAGACACCGGGCCGTAGTAGGTAACCTTGCCGTCAAGCTCCTGTTCGGCTATCTTGTAATAGTAAGTTACTCCGGCTTCGGCCTGGTCGTCAACAAAGCTGTAACTGGAACCGGAGGCGGTATTGCCCGCGGCCGGCAGTTTGCCCACCAGGGCATAGCCGTTGTCGGCGGTAAGGCTGCGCTCCACCATCCAGCTGGCGCTGTTGCTTTCGCTGGCGGTGTTCCAGGTGATCTCCACCCGGCCGGGCTGGCTGATGGCGGTAAAGGAGCTTAGTTCCACCGCCGAGGGGGCGGCCGAGACCACCCAGTTGCTGGTAGTTCCAGTAAGAGCGAAATTGCGCAGAGTGCCGTCAACCGGGCTGGCCTTGCCGTAGGCGCCGGAGGAATCGTACAGCGTTGTTACTGATGGGTTGGAGCCGTCGGCCACGCCCTGGTTGAAGGTGTACTGGGCCACCAAGTCGGAGGTTCCCGGTGCCACCACGCTGTTCATGTTGGCCGCTATTTGCGCCTGGGTGCGGGCCACCTTCCAGATGCGGAATCTGTCAAGCGAACCGCAAAAGCTGTAGTTGTAATTTGGCTCATTTAGTTTTCCCAATATTAAGGAATCTGAGGTTTGATTTAGCTCGTAGGCAGTAACCGTTGACGTTTTATCAAGAATGCCATTGATATACCATTTAACAGTGCTTCCAGAAAAAGTCACGGCAACATGCGTCCAGGTATTTACGGTCAGGCTGGTGGTAGATGTAACATCAAAATAGGTGGTATTCGTATTCCCCCACAAAAGCCGCATTGTTCCGCCCCATAATCCAAATTTATATCCGCCGGGATTGCCGTAATATGTAGACCGTGTGCAGATGAATTTTGGACCGCTGGGAATGGTGCTTAACTTTATCCATGTTTCGAAGGTCGCCTGGTTTGTTAAAACAAGCTTTTCATTATGAGGCACAGCGATGTAGTCATTAACACCGTCAAAGTTAAGACTGTTGGTTGCGGCCCAGGCAGGGGCGGCCAGGAATAATCCGGCCAGCACGATGGTCACTCCGAAAAGAATCCGTTTCATGGCAAGTCTCCTTTGGTTATTGGTGGTTGTTTTGGGTTCCGCTGTTTTGTTGTTTTCCATCGAAGGATCTCCTATTGGTGATTGATGCGGAGCGATTTTTAAAGATTATTCATGGTTTTCTCCCGTAACTGTATTTGTTATTAACGGTTCATAGTTCCCGGCCAGGCTACCTGGCCAGCACTAATTTTTTAGTCATCTCGGCCTGATCAACATTCAGTTTGTAAAAATAGATCCCGGCGGAACATCTTTGGCCCTGATGGTCTTGGCCGTTCCAGTTCACGGTATAACTACCGGCCGGCTGCCACTGATCCACCAGGGTCTTTACTTTTTGCCCCAGCATGTTGTACATGGCCAGGCTGATCCGGCCTGCCTGGGAAACCTGATAACAGATGTTTGCCTCGGTGAATGCCGGGTTGGGGTAGCTTTGCTCAAGTTTCACAAAAACCGGCAAAACAACCGCCGGGGAACAATTTTGGACCCCGGCTGAAGAGAACGATGGAGGGATCTGAGAGTTGTTGATCGTTTTTTGGGCCTGCCAGTAGTATTGGTCCGGATCAGTGGCCAATCCGCGCTTTACGATGATCGTATCCCGGGCCACTTTGATCCGCAAAGGGGTGCAGGTAACGGCATCAAAACCTCCGGAATAGCTGGCAGTGACCACGGTGGTGTTCCCGGCCACCCCGGCCAGGATCATGGTATCGCAAAGATTTTGACCGCCATTGCCGAATGCCCTCCGGCCGCATAGCGAGGTTTTTACGGTTTCGACCTCGGCCTTCCGGCCTTTCATCCCCCACCAGTAATACAGGCAGCTGTCGGACAGTCCAATACTATCGCCTTTAATTGTCAATGCTGGCATAGACGGCACTAACTGGTTTAGTTTCATCAACCTTGATCCGTTTTGCCTGTTTTCAAGGTACATCAGCCAGGCATTGCCACAGCCATAATCATTAACCCCGTAGTACCCAAACCCCATTGTGCCAGTATTATTATTTTCAATGTAAATGCCTTTGGAGTTTAAGTCAGGCTTGATTGCACGAAACCCATGGTCAACATATATTCCAGACCCAACATTATTGAATGCGGCAAACCCCGCCTGCCCTTGACTGGAAAAACCTTCGGCTACAAATCCGCCATAAGTTGCCTTTCCAACATCAACCCTTATACCGTCCCCAGTATTGTCGCATGTAATTTTTATGGCGGCGGTATTTGTATCTTTACCGTTGGAAATTCCATGATGATTAATTTTCATGCCGTTTGACCATCGAGAAAAGCTTTCCAGCTTTATCCCGGAACCATTAATATCATTAGCGTAAGCGTCTATGTCAAGACCTACTATACTAGTAGTGTTATCTGTATGAATTCGCATATGTTCCACAAGAGGTAAATACAGTAAGCAGCCCGGTCCGCGATACGCCCAAATCGTGCCATCACCATACCGAAAAGTATCAATAACAGCTTCCTCACTACTTGCTAACAAACCATTGGTGGTGTGCGCCACATCACTTCTCAAGTATTTGGTCAAGGGGTTCCCGCCCAGACTGTCGGTGTTAATCGCCAGAACAGGAACGGCCAGAGACAAGGTCAGCAAAAGTATAAAGCCTACTACCTTTATTCCGGATTGTTCAATGCTGAAGCACTGGCTTAAAAAGTTTTTCATGGAAGGATCTCCCGGTGGTGATTGATTATGTTACTGCCATATAAACAAGCAAGAGGTGTGCCAAAAACACCAGTAGCTCATAACACATTAATATGCAAGATATTACAATTTAAAAAAGCATGGAATATCTCAAAAAACATGTCACGATATACAGACAAACAACTGTTTTTAAGACAACTGGTTTAGTGCTATTGCCTAGTCCCGACCTGGTATCATTCAGCATTTTCTGACAGCCAGTAGAGATGTTTAACCTTACTGGAGGAAGGAAGAGCGGCCCTAAAATGCCAGTTGAAAAAACAAGCTGAATAAGGTATAATTAGGATATGGAAAAAATTACCGTGAAGCCCAAAAAAATATTAGTGGTTGATGACGACCGCAATGTGCTGTTTTTGATCTCCGAACTTTTATCCCGGGATAACTATGAGGTCATTCAGGCTTCGGACGGACTGGCCGCTTTGAACCAGATCCGCCAACTGCTGCCAGAGCTGGCGGTGCTGGATGTGATGATGCCCGGCCTGGATGGGTTTGAACTCTGCCGCCGGATAAAAAATGATCCGCTGACCATGGGCATAAAAGTGATAATGGTCACCGCCAAAACATCCGGCAAGGACATCGAGACCGGGCTTTTGGCCGGAGCCGACCATTACATCACCAAGCCGTTCAAGATGGCGGAACTTTCCGATAAAATAAGAGAACTGATCGGCTGAATAAAAAAAGGCGGCTTATTTAAAAGCCGCCTTTTAATTTTTCCGTCTATTCTATAATAGTGTGCTTTGTCCTTAAGCCTGGGCCTTTTCGTCGACTGGGACCGGGATGATTATGGGTCTGGGAATGTAAGGCCTCGTGTCAATGATTGCTAACTGGGCATCAGTTGTTGCTTTTTCGTCGATTGGGACCGGGATGATTATGGGTTTAGGGATGTAAGGCCTCATGTCAATGATTGCTAACTGGGCATTAGTTGTTGCTTTTTCGTCGACTGGGACCGGGATGATTATTGGTCTGGGTATATAAGGCCTCATGTCTGTGGCAGTGTAAACCACGGCATTGGTTTGATCAAATGAAACCGGGCTGGCCGCGAAGATCAATCCGCAGGCGATCAGGAGCAGGGTTAGGTTTTTCATTTTGACTCTCTTTATTTTATGGTTTTTGTTTTTCATGTTTACATCATAAATATAAAGCAATTGCCGTGCCATCAATTGACCACGAACTGCAAAACACTATCCGGGAATCACTTGCCTCATGTTTGGGCTGCGGTTGATGATCCCAAATTCTTTTTCAATAAGAAAAAAAGTGTTACAATAGTCCTTTATTAGTTACTCTTATCTGGGGTTGACCAATGCCATCAATGTCCTAAAAATACTATGGATTTTACGGCTTTCCTGTGATACAATAAATGCTTAATAGGTTTTATCATCAATAATATTGAGGGAAGATGAAGATCAAATTCAATATCATTTTCATTTTGCTGGCTGTGCTGGCAGTTTTCGGCCAGTCGCAGGCCACAGTTACCCGGCAGGTAAGCATGCCCGGTATCTCAGCTTTCACGTTGGATGACCGGGACATTTTCAACCAGCCTTCGCTTCTTCCGTTCTATTACCGTGCTGCCATAGTGGATCTGAGCGGGGACAGCAGTAAGATAACCGGGCAAAGCTCGGTGCTTTTGACCTATGCCGACCGGGAGCAGACCTTTGGGGTCATGGGGCTGGCGGTCAATCACCGCTCGGATGCCGCCCAGAATATGATCGGCTTCATCAATCCCTTTGTGGACACTCTGGGCATTGGCATAAACCTGATTGACAAGATCAAGGATAACGGCCTGGGTCTTAACCTGCCGCTGATCCCGGAACTGGGGTCAGAGTTTGACCTGATCTACGCCCGTAAATTCGGCGACCGGACCGCCGGAATAAGGCTGGAGCATTCTTTGGGCCAAAGCAGTTATTCCTATTCCAACGTGGAAAACCAGGCTTCCTGCGCGGTCACCGGCCTGACCCTGGGCCTGGGCTACGAACCCAGCGATGCCATCCGGGTGGATGCCGGGCTGAGTTACGGAAAGCTGTCCTTTGAAAGCAGCTATACCCTGTCCCTGCTGGATTCAACCGAATCAATGAATTCCAAAGGCCTGGGTTATCTGGCATTTTCCAGCCGGGCGTTCCTAAGTCTGACCGAAGAAATGGTGCTGGTTCCGGCGGTCAATTTCAATTATTTCGACCTGGGCTACGATTACGCCAAGAACTATACCCTGGTGACCGCCGGGGGAACAAATCAAAGCACCGGATTGTTCCTGGGATGTGGCTGGCAGTTCCGGCCGGATAACAGAATGACCCTGCTGGCCGGGCTGGGTTACGGGTTTCAGAACCTGAAAATAAACGACTCACTGGTCTATCACACCCGGCAGGAAAAAACCACGGCCAGCTATCCGGCCATCACCGCCGGGGTGGAAGCCAACCTAACCGGCTGGCTGACGGCACGGCTGGGCGCCGAAAAGAAGATCTTATCCCAAAGCGTTACCAAGGATTTTTTTGACAACACCACGCTGGCGACAAAAACCATCACCCATCCCTATGAGCTTAACCTGGGCCTGGCCCTGAAAATGCGGGGATTAACCATGGACCTGATGTTAAACCCTAAACTGATCTATTCCGGCGGCAACATCGCCAGCGGTAGCAAGAACTGGCCGTTCACCAGGGCTTCGCTGGTATATAGATTCTAACGGACACCAGATACCTGCCACAAAGCGGTGCCCTGAGCAGAGCGAAGTGGCACAAAGGCACAATTGCAATTTCCCATTTCCTATTTCTTATTTAAAGGGGTCGGTGGTATTTAGGGCTTGAAATTTAAGTCAAAATTGATTATAATTATAGACTGCAACAATCTGCATTGACATAGTCACTCTTACAAATATATAATGCTTTGCTTTGCAAGGTGTTATATATTTTTATTGGTAGCCGTGTAATAACAGAAAATCAAATATCAACCATTAAGTACTTAGGAGGGTTTAAAGCTTATGTCTACCTTATCCAATATCAAGCCGTTGGGCGACCGGGTGTTGGTAAAGCCGGCGGAAGTCAAAGAGACCAAAAAGGGCGGTATCATAATCCCCGACACGGTCAAGGAAAAGCCCATGGAGGGCGAAGTGGTGGCCGCAGGCCCGGGCAAGATCTCCGACAGCGGCACCCGCATGGCCATGGACCTTAAAACCGGCGACAAGGTGCTTTACGGAAAATATTCCGGCACCGAGGTCAAGATTGGCGACGTGGAATATCTGATCATGAACGCCGACGACATTTTGGCGGTGATCGGCTAAGACGAAATATTAAAAACTAATTCCTAAGTCTAATTTATTTGCCACCAAGGCGCTAAGACACAAAAACAATAATTGTATATTCCTTAATTGCGAAATATTGGTGCCTTAGTGTCTTTGTGGCGGAATTACTAAAAGCAATAAATATTTTTAATAAACAAGGAGAACTGTTATGGCAAATGGCAAGATGATCGAATACGACGTCAAGGCCCGCGAGGCTTTAAAGCGCGGGGTTGACAAATTAGCCAATGCGGTCAAGGTGACCCTGGGACCCAAGGGCCGCAATGTGGTGCTGGAGAAGAAATTCGGCTCGCCCCTGGTGACCAAGGACGGCGTGACCGTGGCCAAGGAGATAGAGTTGGAAGATCCCTACGAGAACATGGGTGCCCAGATGGTCAAGGAAGTGGCCTCCAAGACCTCCGACATCGCCGGCGACGGAACCACCACCGCCACGGTGCTGGCCCAGTCCATATATAAGGAAGGCCTGAAGAACGTCACAGCCGGAGCCAACCCCATGGACCTGAAGCGGGGCATTGACCTGGCAGTGGAATCGGTGATCGCCGAGATCAAGAAGATCTCCAAGCCCACCAAGGGCAAGGCCGAGATCTCCAACATCGCCACCATCTCCGCCAACAACGACCGGACCATCGGCGACCTGATAGCCGACGCCATGGAGAAGGTGGGCAAGGACGGAGTGATCACGGTGGAAGAGGCCAAAGGCATGGAGACCACACTGGAGACCGTCGAGGGCATGCAGTTCGACCGGGGTTACATCTCCCCCTACTTTGTCACCAATTCCGAGCGGATGGAATCCGTGATGGAAGACGCCTATATCCTGATCCACGACAAGAAAATATCGGCCATGAAGGAACTGCTGCCGGTGCTGGAAAAAGTGGCCCAGCTGGGCAAGCCCCTGGTCATCATCTGCGAAGACCTGGACGGCGAGGCCCTGGCCACTTTGGTGGTCAACAAACTGCGCGGCACCCTGCAGGTCTGCGCCGTCAAGGCCCCCGGTTTCGGAGACCGCCGCAAGGAGATGCTGACCGACATCGAGATCCTGACCGGAGGCAAGGTGATCTCCGAGGAGACTGGATTTAAATTAGAGAACACCCAGCTGAGCGACCTGGGCAAGGCCAAGCGGGTGACGGTGGACAAGGACAACACCACCATCATCGAAGGCGCCGGCAAGGAAAAGGACATCAAGGCCCGCATCGCCCAGATCCGGGCCCAGGTGGAAGAGACCAAGAGCGACTACGACAAGGAAAAACTGCAGGAACGCCTGGCCAAGCTGGCCGGTGGAGTGGCAGTGATCAACGTCGGCGCCGCCACCGAGACAGCCATGAAGGAAAAGAAAGCCCGGGTCGAGGACGCCCTGCACGCCACCAGGGCCGCAGTGGAAGAGGGAGTGATCCCCGGCGGCGGTGTGGCCTTCATCCGGGCCATTGCCTCGCTGGATGCCATCAAGTGCTCGGGCGACTCCAAGATCGGCGTGTCCATCATCCGCCGGGCCCTGGAAGAGCCCCTGCGCCAGATCTGCACCAACGCCGGAGTTGAGGGCGCGGTGATAGTGGACGAGATCAAGAAGGCCACCAACCCCAGCATGGGCTACAACGCCGACACCGACAAGATAGAGGACCTGGTGGCGGCCGGAGTGATAGATCCCACCAAGGTGGCCCGGATAGCCCTGCAGAACGCGGCCTCCATCGCCGGCCTGCTGCTGACCACCGAGTGCGTGATCGCCGAGAAGCCCAAGGAAGAGAAGCCGATGCCGATGCCCCAGGGCGGCGGCTACGGCGGAGACATGTACTAGACCAGAAGGCTGAATACAGAATATAGAAGATAGAAGAACCCCGCCGTCAAATGACGGCGGGGTTCTTGACTCTGGAAGACAGGGTATCCCTGACCAGAAGAAAAATAAAAACCCCGCTGGATGATTCCAGCGGGGTTTTTTGGTTGGTAATGTCAACCGTTACTTATACAAAGTATAAGTGATCGTGTCGGAAACAGCCACCACATTCCCGGCGGCATCGGCCCCGGTGGTCACGGCAGTGATATAGGAAGGCTGAGTTAAGCCAGTGATCCAAGTCAGGGTGGCCGAAGCTTTGCCGGTTCCTCCGGTCACAATGGCATCGGTGATGTTGGCTCCGATCACCGAAGTAGTGCAGGCGGCGTCAACCCAAAGCTGGAAATAGATGGCGGTGCCGTCGGATACAGGATTGGTATATTTGTCCTGAAGCAGAGCGGTAATGGGAATGTTGGACGTTCCATCTGTATTGTCTGTAGGAGTGCCGCAGGCCAAGGTTAAATGGGCTGTCGGGCCGGAGATTATCACCAGGTTGATCTGGGACCTGATGGTATCGTTGCCGGCTACGCAAAAGGCGCTGACCTGGATCGGCCCAGCGGATGTGCCGCTGTTCAAGGTAACGATAGCCTGACCCAAGCTGGTGGTGGTGGTCAGGGTGGTGTATACGTTGTTGAGAGTGGCCCCGCCGGGGTTGGCGGTTATTCTAAAAGTTATCGGGGTTCCGTTGCTTACCATCTGCCCCGTCCCGTCCTTGACCGTGGCGGTTATAGCGGTGAATGATATGCCGCCGGCCCCGGCCACCTGAATATTTGGCAGAACGGAAACCAGGGCCACGCTGGCAGGGGTGGTAACCTGCGAGGAACTTACTGTCAATGTGGTGGTATCACTGTAAGCCGTGCCGGTGGCGGTGACGGTTATCACAGTACTGCCGCTGCTAACGCCTGTGGCCAAGCCGCTGGTGCTGATGGTCGCCACCGCATTATTGGATGAGGACCAGGTAAAAGCCACGCCGGTAAGGGTGTTGTTATTGGAGTCCCGGGCCACGGCCGCGAACTGCTGGGTGGAGGAAACGCTGACCGTCGGCGCATCCGGGGAAATGGTCACGCTTTTAACCGTGGCGGTGTTGGTAGCAGTGGTATCATCACCGCCAGTAGGGGCTGGCGTGGCGGTAGGGGTGCTGCTGCAACCGATCAAACCTAACGTCAAAACCAAAATGCAGGAAAGTAATGCCAGCGCATATTTTTTGTTGAACATTGCTTTGGCTCCTGATAAAAATTTAAAATTAGAAGCTTTAGAAGCTTATTGAGACGGAATCGCTGAAGGATTTATTGTACCCATAGGCATCTTCGCCATAGAATTTAAGCCACAGGGTAGCCGGAGAACCTCCCACCTCGGCGGCCAATGCGGCTATCCCTGCATTTGAATATGTAATATACAAGGAAGCTGCGGTTTCGCCACTGATAAAGAAGGAATAGTGGATAGGGTCATAATTTTTAATTACGGGATTGGTGCCAGAGCCAATAAGAGTGTGTTGTTCCGTAGTAATAATTGCATCAACCTTGTTCTTGCTTTCAAAGGTGATAGTAACAACAGTATCCTTGCCCCCAGGGCTAAGCGGAGTAACGCTGGTGATCTTCACTTCTGGGGCGGGGGTCAAAGAACTGCAGCCCATAATGACCAGGGTGATCAGGGCCACCGCCAGGGTTAAACCGATCAAAGGCTTCTTTTGCATGACTAAACCTCCCTTAAAATTTTTTATTAATTTTCGGTAGTTATGGTGTTACTTAAAAACAACCTTACAATAGAGTAGTATATTGCAGGTTAGACGTTCTGTCAAGAGATTTTTTATTTATTTTTATTTATTTTTATTTTCCTCTTGACAAACTACCTGTAAATATAATAAAATGGCAAACAGCACATCAATAGGTAAACATATATAGCTAATCATACCTCACTCATCTTATCGAGGGATATATGCCGGTATCACCAAAAGATATAGATTCCGCCAAGCTTTACACGGTCACCGAGACCGCCCGCATTTTGGCCGTCACCGACCAGACTGTGCGCAAGCACCTTTGCCAAAAAGGACTGATAGGAAAAAAAATCGGGCAACGCTGGCTGATCAAGGGAACTGAAATTCAAAAATTCATAGGCGAGTAAATTTTTTATAATATAATGGGTTCCTTTAAATGAACACATTAAATAAGAGGGATAGTTAAATGTTCTTCGGCAAAAAAGCAGCCACCCTGGGCCTGGACATAGGAAGCAACCAGATAAAGTTCGTCGAGATCCAAAAGACCGGCAAGGGCCTCGTCCTGACGAACTATGGTTCCGCCTCCTTACTGCCCGAGGCCATTGTGGAAGGCGAAATCATGGACCGGACCCTGGTGATCGACACCATCAAGGGCCTTTTTGAGACCCATAAGATAAAAGGCAACGAGGTGGTGTCAGCCGTTTCCGGGCGCGGGGTCATCGTCAAGCTGATCACCATGGACAAGCTCAAGGAGTCGGAGGCCAGGGAGCGCATCAAATGGGAGGCCGAGCAGCATGTGCCGTTCGAGATCTCGGACGTGGTGCTGGATTTTCAGATAGTGAATCCGGACCTGGGCAACAATCAGATGCAAGTGCTGCTGATCGCCGTCAAGAACGACACCATCAATCCCCAGCTTGACCTTTTAAGCGGTGCCGGGCTTTATCCGGTGATCATGGATTACGGGGCTTTCGCCGTCCAGAACGCCTTCGAGGCCAATTACGACATCCCGGCGGATGAGATGGTGGCCCTGTTGCATATCGGAGCCGACAGCACCAACATCCAGTTCATCAAAAACAAGATCCCGTCTTTTACCCGGGAACTGCCCATGGCCGGAAATGCATGTCTACAGTTGATCCAGAAGAACCTAGGGCTTTCATATGAGCAGGCTTCCGAGCTGACCAAGGGCGAGAATGTGGCCGATGTCAGCCAGGAATCAGCCAGCGAGGTCTTTGCCAGCTTTGCCTCGGATTTTGCCGGATCCATAGAACGTACTCTTTCCTTCCTGGCCATGTCCGGCACCGGCGACAAAATGAGCCGGATATTCCTCTCCGGTGGCGGGGCCTTAATCCCCTCGCTGCAGGACCATCTAAAGGAGAAGTTCGGGATCCCGGTGGAGATCGTCAACCCGCTGCAGAAAATATCATACGACCCCAACCTGTTCGGGGCCACCGGGGCAGAGCGGATAGCCCCCATGTTAACTTTGGCTGTGGGCTTGGGTTTAAGGGAGGTAAAGTAAATGATACAGATCAATCTGATCCATGACCAGAAAATTGCCAAGGTGGCTGCTCCCCGTTCCTCGGGCGGCGGTTTCAAGTTTGCCCTGCCCCGGCTGCCGTTCAACGTGGGAATGGTGGGGGCCGCGCTGCTCTTCATAGTGGTGATAGTGGCTTCGATCATTGCCTATGGCTGGCAGCAGACTGACTTTAAAATAACCAACAAAAAAATCAAAACGGACAGTCTGAAGATAGACAGTTTAAGGGTTCTAAATGCCAAGGTTCAGGAGTTAAAAAGGACTAAAGATGAGGTTGAGGCCAAGCTCAACGAGGTGAACCTCATCAATCAGGGGCGGTTCTATGAGGCCCGGCTGCTGGAAGCAGTCAACCGCTGTCTGCCGGAATATCTCTGGGTGACCCTTCTTTCCGAGGACGAAGGAAAAGTCAGCTTAGAAGGTTCCACTTTCTCCAATCTAATAGTGGTGGAACTGATGGAT
>JAURWH010000066.1 GCA_030655055.1 bacterium | reverse complement strand
ACATGGCCACCTGGAGCGTCCTGCCCTGGCGGGCAACCGGAATCACCTGATACTTCTGGGCAAAGTCGGCCGGGATCAGTTTCAGCACCTGGGGATCGATCTGGGTATTGGAAAGATTGATGGTGGGCACTTTGTACTGCTTGCCCAGGCACTCGGTAGTGGCCTCCTCGGTGATGAATTTCATTTTTATCAGGCAGGCACCCAGTTTATCGCCGCTGGTCTTTTGTTCCACCAAAGCCTTCTCCAGCTGTTCCTTGGTGATCAACCCGGCCTGCAGCAGCATGTCTCCCAGTTTAAGCGCCATAAAATATTTTTACCTCCGTCATTAATTTACTATACCATAGACGACAAGGGGTTGTCAAGCAATACCAATTGTTTAATATAACATAATTGCAGCCAAAAATAAAGGATTTTATGCATAAATTTTCAAGTTTTTTAGCCAATAGAAAACCCGGCCTTTACAGCCGGGTAAAATGGTTTTTGCAGGGTCCGTCGGGTGCTTTAACTGTCAAGGATCCACCGTCACATGCTTCATCAGCTGGCTCAGGCGCTTGGGGCCGATCCCCTTGACGTTTCTCAATTCTTCAGTTTTCTTAAAACCGCCTTGGGCAGCCCGGTAGTCAATTATCCTCCTGGCCATGGCCGGGCCTATATTTGGCAGTTTTTCCAAGGCCTGCTGCGAAGCCTGATTGAGGTTCACTCTTTGGACCGGGAAATATTTCCGGCTCTGCTTTGACAATGCTTCCCCAGCCCCTGTGCCATCTCCGTCCGAGAGGCTTTGAACCGTCACACTGTCGGCCGGGGCCGGCAGGCCGGCGATGACGGTTTTCAAACCGGGGGCAAAACCGGGATGGCTTTTCTTGTATGCCAGGATGGCGGTGCCGGCCATAAATGCGGCCGTTAAGAATATCACTGCCTTTTTTTCGTCAGGTGTGAATCCAAGCATGGCACTGTTAAAATGTTATGGTAACGGTGGTGTTTAAACTGTAGGAACGGCTGTCGCTGGTCTTGATTATTTTATTGGTGCTGCTGGTATATGACCCGCTCATCTCCCCCTTGATGTTCCTGGTAAAATTGTAGGTGGCATTGGGTGAAATTGATATCTCGGTTTTATCACTGTCGTATTTATCTTTGCTGATAGGCTCATTCAGATCCA
>JAURWH010000065.1 GCA_030655055.1 bacterium | reverse complement strand
CTGTTTACTGTTTAGTGTTCCCTGCGATTAGCATTCTGCCTTCGTTTTTCGTTTTCTGCCTTCGTTTTCCATTTAGTATTCGTACCGCCTCAGGCCTATGTTCAACAGTATTCCGGTCATCACCAGCATGGTTATCAGCGACGTTCCCCCGTAGCTCATGAACGGCAGGGGTATCCCGGTCACCGGCATGATCCCCAGGGTGACCCCGATGTTCAGGAAAACGTGGAACCCGATGATGGCGATGATCCCGATGGCGGTGAAGCTGGCGAACCGGTTGCGGGCCTGCCGGGCAATTGTTATCCCCCGGAACAGAAGCCAGAAGAAAAGCGACAGCACTATCATGACCCCGATGAAGCCGAATTCCTCGGCGAAGGTGGAAAAAATGAAATCGGTATGCTGTTCCGGCAGGAAGGAAAGCTTTTTCTGGGTGCCCTGCAGAAAACCCTTGCCCAGCAGTCCGCCCGAGCCCACCGCTATCTTGGACTGCAGCACGTGCCAGCCGGCCCCCTTGGGATCCAGGTCGGGGTTGATGAAGGTCAGCAGACGTTTGCGCTGATACCCCTTGAGACCGTACCAGACGGCCGGGGCCAGGCTGCCGATCAGGATGTTGATCAGGAATATGGGCAGGGCGTACTTGAACTTGACCCGGAAGAACCAGAAGGCTCCGGCCATCAGCAGCATGAAACCGATCCAGCTGGGCATCGAGATCACGGCCACCATCGAGAGCACCGGCGAGACCATGAAGAAAAAGTTGCCGAAGGAAAGCCCCTGCCAGAACACCATGGTCAGAAAAAGCGCGGCGAACGACAGCGAGGTCCCCAGGTCGGGCTCCACCAGCACCAGGGCCGCCGGCAGCAGCACTATGCCGATGGGAACCAGCAGTTTCCAGAATTTGTCCAGGGAAAAATCGTGGGCCGAAAGCACCTTGGCCAGCACGAAGACCGTGGCCAGCTTGGCCAGCTCCGAGGGCTGGAACCTGACAAATCCAAAATTTATCCAGCGGTGGGCCTTCATCACCGGGGGGGCGAACAGCACCGCCACCAAGAGTATCATCGAAACTATGTACAGCGGCCAGGCAAAGGCCTCAAAATAGCGGAAGGGAACGGCGATGGTCACAGCCATCAGCAGCAGGCCCAGGCCCAGAGAGAAAAGCTGCTTTTGCCACAGCCCCGCCAGCTGGGGCTGGTCGATCTGGGTGGCGCTGTATATGGCCACGATGCCGATGGCGCACAGCGACAGGGCCGCCGCCACCAGCTGCAGATCAAAATCGCGGGATCCGAGTGTCTTTATCTTCATGGTGTCCCCGCCGTTATCAGGTCAGGTTTAGGCAGCAGGCCCTTGATCTCCAGGTATCTCCGCATGATCTTTCCGGCTATGGGAGCGGCGACCTCCGAACCATGCCCGGCGTTCTCCACCAGCACCGCCACCGCTATGGCCGGGTCATCCTGGGGGGCAAAGCCCACGAACCAGGAATGGTCCTTGCCGTGGGGGTTCTGGGCGGTACCGGTCTTGCCGCAGACCTTAACCCCTTCTATCCGGGCGGCCCCGCCGGTGTGGCCGGGATCGTTGACCGCCCCGTACAGGGCCTGTTTTATGACCGACACAGTGTTTTCAGAAAGAGGCAGCCTCCTTTTGCTGATGACCTCGCCAGTCAGCACTTTTCCCGCATAATCCTCGGCCTTTAAAAGCAGATGGGGCTGGCACCACACCCCCCCGTTGGCCAGGGCCGCATACAGCGATGCCATCTGCA
>JAURWH010000064.1 GCA_030655055.1 bacterium | reverse complement strand
CGGTGTTGATGATCCGGCTGTCGGCCACTATCACCAGACCCTTGTCGGTCTTGTTGCGGATCAGGCGCCCGAAACCCTGGCGGAAGCGGATCACCGCCTCGGGCAGCAGGTACTGGTGGAACGAGCTGTTGCCGTTCTGCTCGATCACCTGGCAGCGGGCCTCCACCAATGGATCGCTGGGACCGGAGAACGGCAGTTTGGAGATCACCAGCAGATCCAACGCCTGGCCCGGCAGGTCCACCCCCTCCCAAAAACTGTTGGTGCCAAAGATCACCGTCTCCCGGTTGCTCAATGACTGCTCTATCAACTGCGATGGATGGCCGTCAATGCCCTGGGCCAGAATGTTGGCCCGGCCGGATTCCAGCAGGCTCTGGTAACTGCGGTTTAATAGATCGAACGAGGTGAACAGCACCAGCCCCCCGGTCTGGTGGCGGGCCAGCACCAGATGCAAAAGGTCTATGAAGCTCTGGTTGAACTGCGGGGTCTTGGGCGAGGGCAGGTACTGGGGAACCAGCAGGGCCGCCTGTTTCTTGAAATCGAAGGGCGAGGCCAAAAGCAGCTGGACCAGCATCTCCTGGTCCATGGACATCAACCCCACCCGGCTTTTGAAGAAATCAAAGCTTCCCTCCACCGTCAGGGTGGCCGAGGTAAAGACGGCGGTCTTGAGCTCGGGGTACAATTGCTCGTTCAGCACCGCACCCACCTCCAGCGGGCCGGCCACCAGGCGCAGACCGTTGTAGTTGCCGCCGGGCTCGGCCCAGTAGACGTATCCCCGGTCGTCGGCCGAAAGCAGCCGGCCCAGGGTGTTGGCCAGGGTCCGGCATTCCAGGGCCCGCTTGCCCAGCTCCTCCAGGAACAGCTCCTTTTCCTGCTTCTGGTCCGAGGGGAAATTTCCCAAAGCTTCCTTGAAATTATCCAGACGGGATGACAGGTCCAGCAGCATGTCCACCAGCCCCTGCCCTTCGCTCAGGATCTGCTGCTGGAAGGAATCGCCGGTCAGATAGCGCTTTTTCTCCTGCAGTTTTTTGACGTCCCCTAGGTTGAACTTGAAGGCCAGAAACTTTTCCCCGGCCTTGCCGGTCTCCAGCGTCTGCCCGGCCAGATCCAGGGCGGTGCGCTGCAGGGTCTGGGACAGGGCTCCGTCGGCCTTGGATTTCTGTATCCAGCGGGAGACCAGCATCAGCAGGCCGCTTTCGGAAGGGCGCTTGGAGTAAAGGCCCTGCATCAGCCGGCTCAGGTCCCAGCGGCTGAAGCCGTAGCCCAGGAGATCGGTGGCCACCCGCTCGATGTTGTGGGCCTCGTCTATCACCAGGCGCTGGTATTCCGGCAGGATACGGTTCTGGGACGACAGGTCGGAGAAAAGCAGGGAATGGTTGACCACCACTATCTGCGATTCCTCGGCCCGGCGCCGGGCCATCCGCAGGAAGCATTTGTTGAACAGCGGGCAGTGGTTGTTCTGGCAGTTCAGCACGTCGGAACAGATCTTGCCCCACAGTCCGGGGGCCCGGGCCGGATTGAACCCGCCGTGCTCGGCGATGTCCCCGGTTTTGGTCTTTTGCGACCAGGGCAGAAGTATCAGGGCCTCCTCCCTTTCCTCGGGGTTCAAAAAAAGTTCGGGATGGAAACTGACCTCCTGCCAGCGCCGCAGACAGAGATAGTTGCTGCGGCCTTTAAGCAGGGCGGCCTCGAAATGCCCGATGGCCTTTCGCAGCAGGGGGATGTCCTTGTAAAAAAGCTGTTCCTGAAGGTTCTTGGTATGGGTGGAGATTATCACTCTTTGGCTGGTCTTGCGAGACCAGATCACCGCCGGTATCAGGTAGGCCAGACTTTTGCCGGTGCCGGTGCCGGCCTCGGCCAGCAGCAGGTGCTCGTCCTCCAAAGCGTCCATCACCGCCAGCGCCATCTTCTCCTGCTCCGGGCGCTCTTCGTAATTGTCATTAAGGATCCCGGCTAATTTCCCGTCCCTGCCCCATACCTGTTTGAGGTCGTTTGATATCTTTTCGTTCTTGGGCTCCGGCTCTTCCTCGTATCTGGCCCTGGGTTCGGCAATGACCAACGGGCCTTCCCTGGACTCCGCCCGGGCCTTGGCTATCAGCTCCCGGTGCCCCGGCAGGGCCAGGTGCGACATCTTCTCCAGCAGCGAAAGCTCCAGTCCCGGAAGCATCTGGTGCAACCGGACAAAGAGGTGGCCGGTGGCCAAAGCGTCGTCGTAGGCCCGGTGTGAATGCCCGGTCTCTATCCGGAAATATTTGCAGAGGTTGTCCTTGCTGTGGCTCTTGTTCTGGGGCAGCAGGCAGCGGGAAAGGGTCAGGGTGTCCCAGGCGGTGTTGTTGACCTCGGCCCCGTTCCGCAGGAACGACAGGTCGAACCGGCTATTGTGGAACACCAGCGCCGAGTCCCCGATGAACTCCAAAAATTTGGGCAGGGTCTCGGAAAGCACCGGCGCGCTGTCCACCTCGTCCTGGGTAATGCCGGTCAGGCGCTTGATGAACGGCGACAGGTCGCGCTGGGGGTTGACCAGGGCCTTGAACGTCTCGCCCGGCAGGCCGTCCTGGAACCTGACGGCCCCGATCTCGATGATCTCGTCCCGCTCCCGGTTGAGGCCGGTGGTCTCCAGGTCAACTGCTATAAAGGCGAGGGGCTGCGCTTCTTCCCTCGCCTCGGTGTGTTCGGTGATATGTTCTTTTTTCTTTTTCGGCATTATTTCATTATTTCTTTCACCACAAAGACACTAAGACACTAATTTTATACCTTCAATATTCAGTATTGAGGATTCCGGCTCAATTCTATCCAATACCTTTGATGAACCTTGCCATTTATTTCTTCTTCGCTGTCTAAAACGCCATTGTTGTTCAATATGGTTTTAACAGAACCTACATTATCTTTGTCGCAGGTCAACAATACTTTTGACAGACCCATGGCCCTGGCTTTTTCTAACGTCAATTGGAGCAGTATGGTCGCGTAACCTTTTTGTCTTTCGGTGGGCCGTATACCATAACCAATATTTCCACCCTCTTTCAATAATTTATCAGTCAGCGAATGGCGCAAATTGGAAACGCCTATTATTTTGTCATCATATATCAGCCAAAATGTTGAATGAGGAACGAATCCATCTGGAAGCCCTATTCCCAGACTGTAATTTTTAAGTTTTTGGATATACTCTTGGTAGTTGGAATAGTCCATAGCTAAAACGAAAGGCACAAGCTGCTCGCCAGTTGCATTCCAGTCTGACATGAAATCAACAAACTGTTCTCTTAACAAAACCGGTGGTTCAATTAATCGCACTTGCTTCATGTTAAAATGATCATGATGAAATAATAAATACCTCTGTACCTCTTTGTCTCTGTGGCAAGATCACTTCTTCTCCACTTCGTTCATCTTCTTCATGGAACAATAATCCCCGCACATTGTGCAGGCCCCGCTTTCCCTCTTTGGTGCAGATTCGTAAACCTGCCGGGCGTGGGGCGGGTTGATGGAAAGTTCTATCTGTTTGTCCCAGTCCAGGGCCTTGCGGGCCTGGGACATCTTCAGGTCCCATTCCCTGGCCCCCGGCACGCCCTTGGCGATGTCGGCGGCGTGGGCCGCTATCCGCAGGACTATCACCCCTTCCCGGACGTCATCTATGTCCGGCAGTTTCAGGTGTTCGCTGGGGGTGACGTAGCAAAGGAAGTCCGCCCCGAAGTAGGCCGCCCAGGCCCCGCCGATGGCCGCGGTGATGTGGTCGTAACCCGGCGCGATGTCGGTGACCAGCGGGCCCAGCACATAGAACGGCGCGCCCTTGCACAGTTCCTTTTGTATCTTGACATTGGTCTCTATCTGGTCTATCGGCACGTGGCCCGGCCCTTCCACCATGGCTTGGACCCCGGCGGCCCGGGCCCGGTCCACCAGTTCGCCCAGGGTAATGAGCTCCTGGATCTGGGCCCGGTCGGTGGCGTCGGCCAGACAGCCCGGCCGGAATCCGTCGCCCAGACTTAAGGTGACGTTGTGCTCCTTGCAGATATCCAGCAGACGGTCGTAATACTGGTAAAGCGGGTTCTCGGCCTTGTTATAGGTCATCCATTCGATGGTAAAGGCCCCGCCCCGGCTGACCACGCTGGCCACCCGGCCCTCCTGCTTAAGGCGTTTGACGGATTCCGATGTGATGCCGCAGTGAACGGTCAGAAAGTCCACCCCGTCCCTGGCCTGGCGCTCGATCACCGAGAAGATCTCGTTCACGGTCATCTCCACCAGGGATTTTTTGTTCTTCACCGCCTCGATGGCCGCCTGATAGATGGGCACGGTTCCCAGTGGCACCGGACACTGCAGCAGTATCTCCCGCCGCACCGCGTCGATGTCGCCGCCGGTGGAAAGGTCCATGATGGCGTCGGCCCCGGCCCCCACCGCGGCCTTCAGCTTCTCCAGTTCAATGGACAGCTCGGCCGTGTCCTGCGAGGTGCCGATGTTGGCGTTGACCTTGGTTCTAAGGCCCTTGCCCACCGCGCAGGGCTTCAACAGCCGGCGGTTCTTGTTCATGGGGATCACGATGGTGCCCTGTTCCAGGCCTTCTTTAATGGTCTCCCAGGGGACCCTTTCGTCCTCGGCAATCTTCTTGATGATGCTCTCGTGGATGTTCAATGTGACTCACTTCCTGGTTATAAGGGGTTAAGCAAATAGCGAGTTTCTTTTGGTGAAACTCGCCATGTTCCTTGCTTTTCTATGATGTTCTAAGAACCGTTCCTTAGGCTTTGGCAGCGGCCTTGGGCTTGGCTTCGGCTTTGGGTTTCGGCTCGGCCTTGGGCTTGGCCTCGGCCTTTACTTCGGCCTTGGCGGCGGCTTTGGGCTTGGCCTCGGCGCCGTCCTTCTTGGCATAGCGCTTGCGGAACTGTTCCACCCGGCCGGCGGCATCCAGCAGCTTCTCTTTTCCGGTATAGAAAGGATGACAGCTGGAGCAGATTTCCACGTGGATGTCCTTGGAGGTGGAGCGGGTGTTGATGACATTGCCGCAGCTGCAGGTGATGGTGGTGGCCTCGTACTTGGGATGTATGCCCTTTTTCATGTTTACTCCTTGGGTTGGTATATTATTTTGTTTTATTCTCTCGTCTGCGAATACTGAATACTGGCTACTAGATACTTCCGTGCGAAAGCTATTTGGTGGTGTCTTCTACGGCGGTGGTATCCGGCATCGGCTTGCGCTTCTGCGTTCCCCTGATCCCGGCCACGGCGGTGGGCGTCTGCTCTGTCAGGGCCTCCTTCTTGCCTTCGATCTTCTTCAGGCTTTTCAAGGCCTTGCTTTCCTGTTTTGCTTCCGGGGCCACAGCAGCCTTCTGCAGCAAGGTGGTCACTTCGTCGGTCTGGGGTCCCAGCAGTTTTACCAATTTGCCCTGGGCATCATTAAGCTCAAGTTCCGCCTTGTCGGTGATATTCAGACAGTCTCCGGCATACAGCGAATCACCCAGCACGGCCGGCATCCAGGTCCCGCTGATGAGCTTTTGGACGTCGCCCTTGACAAAGCACACAAAAGCCACGGATGCGGGTTTGGCCGGAACCGGGGCCGCCGCAGGTTTGGGCTGTTCCTTTTTGGCGCAGCCAACGATCAATGCCGCCAGTGCGGCAAAAAGCAATGTTTTTTTCATCTTTGTCTCCTGAATACAATTAGGGCTATAAGGATACTACATTTTGGTGCTAAAGTCAATCAATATCTGGGTCTTACGGCCCCGCCCGCCTTTCAGGCTCTTCAGCATCCCGGCCAGGGTCTCTTTGATCATCTTCCTGACGAAGGGGTTCATGGGCAATGGTTTGCCGTCGATCAGCACCTGAAGCGCCCTGTCCTTCCGGGCCGGCAGGATGAAGGTCTGCTCCAGCCATCGGGCTATCTCAATCGGCTTTGAGGGGCTGAAATGCCTGACCTTGCCGTCCGGCGGGGTCTTTTTGCCTATGGTGGCGATGATGCCTTTAAGATTGACCGAGGAAAGTTCATCCGAAAAAAGCGCTTTGGGGAACGATTCCTTCTTATAGCCCTCTATTATCAGCAGGTCAAGTTCCCTGGACAAAGCACTGGCTATTATTTTTGGGGTCAGTTTTTTGGCATCCTCGAACCGCACCAGCAGTTTGTCGTCGGTGATGGACGAGATCCCGGCCCCGGCCAGGCGGAACTTGTCGGTGTCGGTCCCGCGCTTGTCGGCCTTGATGGCGCCGTGGGTGTGCTTAAGCACCCCGACCCGGTAGCCCTTGCGGCTGAGGATGCGGACGATCTGCTCTATCAGCGTTGTTTTGCCGGAGTTGGAATGTCCGACGAAGGAGATTATTGGCTGCATGGCTTCACCAGTTACTGAATTTACAGTTTACAGTTTAAAGTTTTCATGTTGAAAAATCAGCGTTCATCTGCGTCCCGTTCATCCGAACAGTTCAATGTGCACGGTGTCCCCCGGATTCACTCCCTCGCACTCCTCCGGCAGTATCATCAGCCCGTCGGCCTGGACCATGGAGGTCAAAATACCAGACCCCTGTGGCCCGGTAAGAACAGCATGGTACGCTCCATCCTGCCATTTCACTTTTGCCCGCAGAAATTGGGTCTTACCGGCGGGTTTCTTTACGGCCTGGTCGCAGACCGCTGTTATCGGCACTTTGAAAATGTTTTGACTGCCCTGCATCTTCAGCAGCAGCGGACGGACATACTGGTCGCAGACCACCATTGAGGACACCGGGTTGCCCGGAAGCCCAACCACCGGCTTGCCGTTGATATGCCCATAGGCCAGCGGTTTTCCCGGTTTCTGTTTCACCTGCCAAAAGTTCATCTGCCCCAGTTCGGACAAAGCCTGTTTCATCAGGTCGTAGTCGCCCACCGAGACCCCGCCCGAAGTGATGACCACATCGCACTCCCGGGCCGCCTGGTTCAGGGTTTGCTTGATCTTTGCCAGATCGTCGGCGATGATGCCGTAATCTTTTACCACCGCCCCGGCCTCTTTCACCTGCCCGCCGATGCTGAAACGGTTGGCGTCGTATATCTGTCCCGGCTTCAGCGGCTGGCCCGGCGCGGCCACCTCGTTGCCGCTGGAGATGATCCCCGCCACCGGCTGTTTGGAAGCCAGGACTTCGGTCAAGCCCAAGGAAGCTATCAGACCCACCTCCTGCGGCCGCAATCTTGTTCCCTTGGTTATCAGCAATTGCCCTGCAGTAACATCCTCTCCCTGCCTGCGAACATTGGCCCCTTGCCTGACTGCCATCAATATTCTAACTTCAGTATTCGATATTCCCGTTGACGTCTCTTCCACCGGAATGACGCTGTCAGCATTAGCAGGTATCTGCGCCCCTGTCATGATCCTGATGGCCTGCCCCGGTTTCAAGGACATGGCGGCCACCTGGCCGGCCGGAACGTCTTCGATGATCTGCAGGGTCACCGGACTTTGCTCCGAAGCCCCGGCCACATCGGAGGCGATGACGGCAAAGCCGTCCATGGCCGAGTTATCCCTGGGCGGGATGTCGAACGTGGCCGTGATGTCCTGGGCAAGCACCCGGCCCAAGAGGTCCGCCAGACGGCATTTTTCTGGGGGCAGGGATTTTATGCCCTCCAGCATTTTACTGCGCGCTTCGTGGAATGAGATCATTCGTTTCCTTTTTGTTACACCTAATGTCTATTATCAAATCCCCATCATACCATTCCCTGGGCGAGGCACGACTCGCCCCTACAATAATCCAATCCCAATAATCTATTCCCTATCCCCCGTTCTCTTCCCTCCACACCCTGATACTGCTGGCCTTGAACACCGCATACACCTTGCTGCCCTTCTGCAAACCCATCTCGTCCCACGAGGCCTTGGTAATGGCCACGTCCAACGGGAGACCAATATCTAAAGTAACCTTGTACAACCCGCCCTCGGAAACGGCCTCGGTAACAATTCCCTCCAGCACATTGCGGGCGCTGCTGACCAGCTTCTGGCTGGACAATATTATTTCGGTAGGATTAAGACTGGCCATGGCCTGGCCTTCCAGTTCGGTCACCACTTCAAACGACACATCCCCGCATCGGAACGACTTCCCATTTCCTATTTTGACGATTTCCCCATTATACATATTGTCCCGGCCCAAGAACTTTCCCCAAAAGGCCTGGTCGCCCTTGTGTAGAACATCCTGGGCAGTGCCGGAGATGGAGATCACTCCGTCGTTAAGGAACCAGACCCAGTTAGCGATCCGCTCCACCTGCCAAAGATTGTGGGTGGCCAAAACCACTTTCTTGCCCCGGGAGGCCAGTTCCAGGATCGTCTTCTCTATCAGCTTGGCGCTCAAGGGATCCAGGTTGGCGGTGGGCTCGTCCAGGAACACCACCTCCGGGTCCAGCGCCAGCACCCGGCCCAGCGCCACCCGCTGGATCTCCCCGGCCGACAGGGTCCTGGCCTCGCGTTTCCCGAAACCCCTTAGAGAAAGGGCCTCCAGCACCTGGTCAGTCCTTCTTCTCCGCTCGGATTGGGACACGCCCCTTACCCGCAGGCCGTACTCCAGGTTGTAGCGCACCGTGCCGGACAGCATCACCGCCGGGTTGTGGATCAGCCCCATCTTCTTCCTGATGCCCGGTGAATGCACCACCGCATCATATCCCTCGCTGCCCCGGGTCTTGTATTTAAGGGTCCCGCCGTCGCTTTTCTCCAGCAGGGCCAGGATCCGCATCAGAGTGGTCTTGCCGGAGCCGTTGGGGCCCACCAGGGCGTAGATGCCCGGGGCATCGATGGTCAGCGAGACGTCCTTGAGCACGGCCTTGCCGTCAAAACGTTTGGAAAGGTTGTGGGCTGCGATCTTCATCGTCCGGCCCTCCCCTGCACTGTCTGAAGGATGATGTTGATGCCTATGGCCACTATCAAAAGCACCAGTCCCAATGCGATCCCCAGCTCAAAATTGCCCTTGATGGTCTCCAGCGCGATGGCGGTGGTCATCACCCGGGTGTCGCCCATGATGTTGCCGCCCACCATCATGGTCATGCCGGTCTCGCCCAGCACCCGGGAGAAACCGGTGATGAAGGCTGCGGCCAGGGCAAAGCGGACCTCACGCATTATTCCCAGGATCAGATGCCACCGGCCGGCCCCCAGGGTGATCATGGTCTCCTTCACCCGGTGCCCCAAAGACTGCAGGGCCGAGATGCTTAGGCCGGTCATCAGAGGGATGATCAGCAGGGTCTGGGCTATGATGATGGCCGATGGAGTATACAGCAGGTGCCAGAATCCCAGCGGCCCCGAGCGGGACAGAAGCAGATAGCAGACCAGCCCTATCACCACCGCGGGGATGGCGATGAAACTGTTGACCGTTCCGATGACGATCCTCTTGCCCCTGAATTCGTTCTGGGTAATGGCCAGGGACAGCGGTACGGCCAAAACCACGGCGATCAGCGAAGAGGCAAAAGAGACCTGCAGGGACAAAAACACTATCTGCCAGATCTCGGGGTCGAATTTCAGCAGCAGACCCAGGGCCTGCTGCATGCTTTGCATCAAATTGAACATAGTATAATAATAGCAAAAGATTGATTTAAAAACAATAGGAGCGCCTTGGAAATGCGCTCCTATGTTTTGTTACCGTAAGAAAAGGTTGATTAGAACTTCACCTGCAGCTGGGCCGATAGAATGTTGTTCTTGTATGGCCGGTAGACCAGGTCTTCCTGCTTGATATCGTAGTTCAGACTGACCTTGGTATTGGCATTCAGGAAATAGTCAGCTCCCAGCGTCCAGACCGTGGTCCGGGCCTCGGTCTTTACCCAAACAGTATCAGTAACTGTTGGGCTTATGTTTACTTTCGTCAACTTCCAGCTATAGTCCTCGCGGTACAGGTCGCCCCTGACGCTGACCTTCAGCTTCTGCATTGGCACATAGCCCACTGTGATGTAGGCCCCCCGCATCAGTTTGCCTGCCACCTCGCTGAATTTGTAATATTTTTTGGTCATTACGGAATCCGGACGAGTATAAACTGTATCATTCCAGGTACTGGTAGTTGTATCATAGACGCCGCGAATTAAAGTATCGGTATGGAAGGTCTTAATGGTGCTGAAAAAAGATGTAGTATCTACGTTCAATTTGTCATCGTTCCCGATCATGATCTCGCCCCGGGCGAACAGCTTGCCCCGCTCGTAGTTCACGTCCAGGCCGGCGTGGCGGTTGTAGTAGCTCTTCCCGGCGGTGTTCTGGGTGCCGTATTCCACCGAGCCGCCCACGGTCATGCCCGCCAGCGGCGCATAGACGATGCGGGAAACGACTGTCTTTGACGGATTGGCGTCCTTTTCGTTGTAGGGGGAGCCGTTGCCCACCGAAAGCGAATAATTCAGGTCATTCCAGACGCCGAAGCCCATCACGCCAACCTCCCGGTTGCTGGCGTTGAACTTCCCGGTAAGCTGGGCGGCGCTGACGAAATCCATGCTGGTGGCCGCCAGCATCTGCTCATATCCAAAAGGCCGCTTGTACTGGCCCACCCGGAAGGAATAAAGCTTGGAGGGCTTCCAGTCGGCGTATGCGTCGAACAGCCAGGTGGCATAGACCGTGCTGGTGCCGGCCTTGGTGGCCTTGTTGGCCGAAAGGCAGATCCGGTAGGCCAGGTTGCTCCAGGCGTCGCCGCTGACGGTGATGGCCGCGTCCTTGGCCTCGAAACCCGCAGGATAGGTGACCAAAGCGTCGTGATACAGGGTGTCCATGTAGGTAAGCTTGAGCCAGCCGTTGACCTTGAAAGTGGGGTAATCCTGCTTGGCGTCGGTCTTGACATCAAAGGCGAAGGCTGATCCGGCTAAGGCAAAGACCATGGCCAGTAATAATATTCTCTTCATTATCTCTCTCTTTTAGATATTTGGTTGAATGTCTATCCAATTAGCTTAGGAACACACACCAAAAGGGTTTCTATCCGCAGATTTCACAGATTTTTCATATTCAAGTAAATATTTTTATATGCAAATAAACTCGTTACCATCATTCGACTAAGCTCACGACAGCGTCTGCGTTAATCTGTGGATAAAGGTTCCTTAGTAAGTTGGATAATCATTTTTGGTTATTTGTTTTTGGCATCGGGAATGTACAGGGGCTCGCCGAATTTGTCCATGCCCGAGACCCGGATCATTTCCTGCACTTCGGGCGAGAGCATGAATTTCACGAATTTTACCGCCAGGTCGTAATTTAGCTGGGGATACTTGGCCGGCGACCCGGTGATGATCCGGATGTAATTGAGCATCAGCTGGTCGCGCTGGCAGACGATCTTGAGGTTCGGGTAATCCTTGCTGTAGGTCAGCCAGGTGGCCCGGTCGGCCAGGGTGTAGGCTCCGTCCTTGTCGGCCTTGGTTAAGACCTTGACCGTGCCCAGCCCGGTCTCGGAATACCATTCGCTGTCGATGGGATCTATCCCGGCGGACTGCCACAGGGCCATCTCCTTCTGGTGGGTGCCGGACATGTCGGACCGGGAATAGAATTTGGCCTTGGCATCCCGCACTTTGGCCAAAGCGATCTTGACATCTGGCAGCGAACTGTCGATACCGGCCGGGTTGTCCAGCGGCCCCGCCAGCACGAAGTCGTTGTACATCAGGTCCCAGGCTTGGGTGCCGAAACCCGCCAGCAGCACCGCATCCTCGGCCTTGCGGTCGTGGACGATGGCCACGTCGGCCGCTCCGGACTGCAGCAGGCCAAGAGCCTTGCCGGTGGGCAGGGAATACAGCAGGATCTTGCAGTCATACATCTGCTCGAATTTTGGCAGCAGATCGGTATACAGCCCGGTATCGTAGGGGCTCATGGTGGAAGCCACGATCAGGGTCTGCCCGGCCAGGGCCAAAGAACACAGGCTTATTGAGACGATAAGCGTTAATAAGAGTTTCTTCATTTATTTCTTCTCCGCCGCCGGGTAGAACAGGGGCTGGCCGTACTTGTCCACGCCGTACTCGGCGATCATCTTCTGGCCGCGCTCCGAGGTCAGGAAATCCGAGAATTTCTTGGCCAGGGAATAGTTGACGAACGGGTATTTGGCCGGGGCCACCAGCATGATGTGGTAGGGGTTGAACAATTCCTTGTCCCCCTCGTTCAGGATCGGCAGGTCATACTCCTTCTGGTGGGCCAGGTAGGTGCCGCGGTCGGTCATACTGTAGGCCCGTTTTTCGTTGGCGATGCGCAGGATGGCCTCCATCCCGGCGCCGGCCTCCAGGTACCAGGAGCCCTTGGGCTTGACGCCGGCCACTTCCCACAGCCGCTGTTCTTTCTTGTGGGTGCCGGACTGGTCGGCCCGGGAGACGAAGGTTGCCTGCGAAGCCTCTATCTTCTTCAGCGCTTCGGTGGCGGAGGCCAGGCCCTTGATGCCGGCCGGATCCTCGGCCGGGCCCACAATGACAAAATCATTGTACATCAGGTATTTCCGTTCCACGAAAAAGCCTTCCTTGACCACTACTTCTTCGGCCACCGGATCGTGGACCATCACGACGTCGGCGTTGCCGTCCTTGCCGTAGCGGATGGAGGCCCCGGTGCCGACCGCTATCACCTGCACCTTGCAGCCGTTCTCCTTTTCGAAGATGGGAACCAGGAAATCCAGCAGTCCCGAATCCATGGTGCTGGTGGTGGTGGCCAGGACCAGCTTGGGCTTGTCCTTGGCCAGGGCCGCCGGAGCCAGCAGGGAAAGCACCAGAAGCAGGGAAAGCGCCAGGGTGGTGAACCTCTTCATTGTTTCTCCTAAAAGTGTTTATGATGGGTTAATAGTTTATTTTATCACTCTAACTTTTCCGGAACAGACAGGATTAACATGATTCCCAAGATTAAATCATAAATAATCCTGTAAATCCTGTCAAAGATACCCCGTATAATCTATTGTTTGAATGTTTCTTGACCGTTTAGACGGCAGGCTTGGTTTAAATCATTTTTCCATGTAGGGGTAGGGGAAATCCACCGGGGGCAGGTAGTTCTCCTTGATGGTCCGGGGCGAGATCCAGCGCAAAAGATTGTAGACCCCGCCGGCCTTGTCGTTGGTGCCGGAGGCCCGGGCGCCTCCGAACGGCTGCAATCCCACCATGGCCCCGGAGCACTTGTCGTTGTAATAGAAGTTTCCGGCGGCATAACGCAGGGCCTGGCAGGCCGTGACGATGGCCGAGCGATCCCGGGCGAAGATGGCCCCGGTCAGGGCGTAGGGCGAGGTGCTGTCGCAGATCTTCAGGGTCTCCTCGAACTGGTCATCGTCGTAGACGTAGATGGTCAGCACCGGCCCGAAGATCTCCTCCTCCATGGTCACAAAACGGGGAACAAACGTTTCTATGACGGTGGGCTGGACAAAGTAACCCTTGCTCTTGTCACCTTCACCGCCAGCAATGATCTTGGCACTGGTGCTGGATTTTGCTTTGGAAATATATCCCATGATGGAGTCAAATGACTTTTCATCTATCACCGCGTTGACAAAACAGTCAAAGTCCCTGACATCGCCCAGCTTGATGCGCTTAAGCATGCCCTGCATCCTGTCCTTGACCTCCGGCCACAATGATTTTGGGACATAGCCCCGGGAGCAGGCCGAGCACTTCTGCCCTTGGTATTCAAAAGCTCCCCGGACAAAGGCCGCGGCCACCTGGGTGGGATCGGAGGAGTTGTGGACGAAGATGAAATCCTTGCCGCCGGTCTCCCCCACCAATTTGGGGTATGACTTGTAGGTTCCCAGGTTGTCCGAGACGCCTTTCCAAAGGCTGTTGAAGGTGTTGTTGGAACCGGTGAAGTGGATCCCGGCCAGTTCCTTGGATTTCAGTGCCACTTCGCTGATGACCGCGCCCGAGCCCGGCAGGAAGTTGATCACCCCGTCCGGAAGGCCGGCCTCTTTGAAGACCTGCATCAGGTAGTAGTTTGACAACAGCGAGGTGGTGGCCGGCTTCCAGATGGTGGTATTGCCCATCAGCACCGGGGCCATGTTAAGGTTGGAGCCGATGGCGGTGAAATTGAAGGGCGTGATGGTGAAGACGAAGCCCTCCAGCGGCCGGAATTCCACCCGGTTCATCTGCTCCGGGGTGGAAAGCGGCTGTTCCCCGTAGATCTTGGAGATGAAATAGGCGTTGAATCTTAAAAAGTCTATGGTCTCGCCCACCGAGTCTATCTCCGCCTGAAAGACATTCTTGCCCTGCCCCAGCATGGTGGAGGCGTTGATCAGATCGCGGTATTTGTCGGCGATCAGCTTGGCGGCCTTCAAGGTGATGGCGGTGCGCTCCACCCAGGACATGGTCATCCATTCTTCCTTGGCGTCACAGGCGGCCTTGATGGCCAGCTTGACCTCCTCCGGGCCGACCTGATGATATTTGGCCAGCACATGGCCGTGGTCGCAGGGCATCACCACATTTTTTGTCTTCCCGGTGCGGACCTCCCGGCCGTTGATGATGGCCGGAATGTCCACTATTATTGAGGACTGCCGCTCCAACTCCTTTTCCAGGGCTTTTCTTTCGGGCGATCCTTTCAGGTAACCGTAAATTGGTTCATTGCCGGGTATGGCCGTGTTGAATACCGCGTTGTTCATTGCTCCCTCTTGCTGTTGTTGTGATTTGGTAATAAAAAAACCCATCCTTGAAATTTTTGGAAGGATAGGCGCAAAAGGGCCACAATGCGACCCGTTATAATTGACGGACCGCTTGCATTCTTGGCCACCTCTCCTTTCCAAAATACGGGAGGCAAAGCCGTTTCCAGCCCCACCCTTGTCCGCTTTTCAGCGGAACCGTCCCGCCATTCATGGCAAATGATGCTTTAGAATAGCGGGATCGGAGAATAATTTATGGGATTATATCAGATATTCCCGGTTGTTGTCAAATCTAACTACTTGCCCTTCTTAAAGCACATGAACCAGTCCAGGCAATATTTGCCTTCCTCTTTTGTTTCCACTCTTTCCTTGGCCGCACCGCAGGAGCCGGGCGGCGGGATGATCACGTCATCGCCGGGCTGCCAGTTTGCCGGGGTGGCTATGCCTTCGGCATCGGATTTCTGCAGGGCTATCAGCAGGCGTTTGATCTCTTCCATGTTGCGTCCGTTGCTCAACGGATAATAGAGCACGGCCCTTACAGCCTGGGTGGTGGAGGCGTTCGGCTGGAGCATCCCGAATTTCTTGGCCACCTCCATTTTGATGTCCTCGATCAGGGGGAATTTCACCTCGATGTTCTTCAGGCCTTTGTATTCGATCTTTTCCTTGATGGTCCTCAGCCAGGCAATATGGGCATAGATGCTGTCGATGGAGAGACCTATCAACTGGCAGTTAAGTTTTTTGAAGTCTTCGTCCATGGAGGCAAAGGTCATGAACTCGGTGGTGCAGACCGGGGTGAAATCGGCCGGATGGCTGAATAAGATGACCCATTTCCCCTTGTAATCTTCCGGGAAATTGATCTCCCCCATGGTGGTCTTGGCCTTGAATTGGGGAGCATCATCGCCTATCAGCGGCATGGGGGATCTTTGCTCTTCCATTTTCCTTACCTCCTTATTGGTTTTTATTTCCGGTTGACCATGCTTACGGCCGCCTGGTCGGTGGGCATGATGATGATGTCCTCGATGTTGACGTGGGCCGGCCGGGAGCAGGCCCAGACCACCGCCTCGGCGATGTCCTCCGGCCTTAGGGGCGTCATGCCCTGGTAGACCTTGTCCGCCCGCTGTTGGTCGCCGTGGAACCGGACCACCGAGAACTCGGTCTCGGCAAAGCCCGGATCGACGCTGGTAACCCGGATATTGGTGCCAAAGGCGTCCATCCGCATGGCCTTGTTCAGGGCCTTCACCGCGTGCTTGGTGGCGTTGTAGACGTTGCCAGCCGGATAGACCTCGTGCCCGGCTATGGAGCCGATGTTGACGATATGGCCGGAGTTGCGTTTGACCATCCCCGGCATCACCGCCCGGGTGACGTAGAGCAGGCCCTTGACGTTGGTGTCTATCATCTCCTCCCAGTTCTGAATGACGCCTTCCTGAATCTTCTCCAGCCCCCGGGACAGACCGGCGTTGTTCAGCAGAATGTCGATGCTGGCCCACTCTGCCGGCAGTCCTTCCACTGCCTTCTGGACCGCCTTCTGATCCCTGACATCAAGTGATATGGTGAGAACTTCTGACTTGTATTCTTTGATCAGACGGGTGGCCAGTTGATCCAGACGGTCTTTGCGCCGGGCGGCCAGGATAAGCCTGGCGCCAAGTTTTGCAAATTCCACCGCGGAGGCCTGCCCGATCCCGCTGGAGGCCCCGGTAATGAGTACTGTTTTGTTGCTAAAGTTTTGCATTATTTTGTCCTGCTTATATTATGTCTTTTATTAACTTAACTGCTTCTGGCTTATTGTCTGAGATCTTAATGCATCCCTGAAGCCGCCTGACCGCTTCCCGTCCCTTTTGCTCATCATTGCAGAGCACTTTGACCATGGTCTCCCCGGCTTTTACCTGGCCGCCTATCCTGTGTTCAAAGATGAACCCGGCCGAGGGATCGATGATATCGTCCATCCTCAGCCGGCCGCAGCCCAGAAAGACCCCGGTCATGCCAACCTCGCGGTTGTCCATGGAGTGGATGTATCCTGACTTCTCTGCCTTAGCTTCGATTACATGCTTGGCCTGGGGCAGTATCTTCTTATAGTCATCGGCCACTTTGACCTCCCCGCCATGGGCCGCCACCATTTCCCTGAATTTCTCCAATCCCTGGCCGGAGGAGACGATCTGTTCAAGGATCCTCTTGCCTGACCCCGCATCACTGGCCCGTTCGCCCATCACCAGCATCTCGGCGCCCAGGGCATAGGTCAACTCCATCAGGTCCTGTGGCCCATTGCCCTTTAGACATTCCACGCATTCTTCTATCTCCAGCGCATTGCCCACCGCCCGGCCGAGCGGCTGGTTCATGTCGGTGATCAGGGCCTTCATCTTTTTGCCCATCCCCTGCCCGATGGCCGTCATGGTTCTGGTGAGCTCCAAGGCGTCCTGGTGCTTCTGCATGAAGGCTCCGCTGCCGGTCTTGACGTCCAGCACCAGCCCGTCGGCACCCTCGGCCAGCTTCTTGGACATGATGCTGGCGGCTATCAGCGGGATGCAGTCCACCGTGGCGGTGACGTCGCGCAGGGCATAGAGCTTCTTGTCGGCCGGGGCCAGGTCCGGGGTCTGGCCCATCATGGCCAGCCCTATCCGGGTCAAAGTATGGCGGAACTCGTCGTAGCTGAGGTTGGTGCGGAAACCGGGGATGGATTCCAGCTTGTCCAGCGTCCCGCCGGTGTGGCCCAGGCCCCGCCCGCTTACCATCGGCACCGGCACTCCGGCCGCCGCCACCATCGGGGCCAGGATGATGGAGACCTTGTCCCCCACCCCGCCGGTGGAATGCTTGTCTACTTTGATGCCGGGAATGTCGGAGAGATCAAACACCCGTCCCGAGTTCATCATGGCCATGGCCAGCTCGGTAGTTTCAGCTGATGTCATGCCTTTCAGGAAGATGGCCATCAGCAGGGCCGAGGTCTGGTAATCCGGTATGGCCCCGGATGTGTAACTGGCGATGAACCATTTTATCTCGGAGGCCGAGAGTTCACCGCCGTTGCGTTTTTTGTAGATTATCTCATAAGGGGTCATATTACCTCTCCCGATAAAACTTGTCCTGAGTCCGCCTTGGCGGACCGAAGGATGCACGAAATGTTTTGATCTGGTTTTCGTGGGTTTTCGTGGGGAATTACCGTTTCCTTGCCCACTCCAGTATCACCATCCATATCGGCATGGCCTTCTTCCAGCCGGTTCCCTTGACGATGCTCCGGAACCAAGCCGTCTTGGGCAAATGCATCTCTGTCTTTTTGGCTCCCAGCAAATAACCCAGTTTCCGGCCCTCCTTGAGGACGGTC
>JAURWH010000063.1 GCA_030655055.1 bacterium | reverse complement strand
TGGTAGGTGTTCTTGTAACTGCGGATGACCTCCACCCGGTCGTTGTAGACCACGGCCTTGGTGATGGGCGCCTTGTGCTCGATGACCTGCAGGGCAAAGGCGTTTGCTGCAATCAGTACCAGGAGCGCTATCAGAGTAATCTTCTTCATTGAGCTTCCTTTCTATTATGTGACCAAGACACAACCTATAATTTCCTATTTCCCATTTCCTATTTTAAAATATGGCTGGCAGCCTTGATGATTAAGCGTATTTCCTGGTAACTGCATCCAGTTCCATCAAACTCTCCACCAACCTCTCCAGCTTGGACAACTCCAGCATGCTGGCCGCGTCGCACTTGGCTTCACAGGGCCTGGGATGGGTCTCGATGAATATGGCGTCGCAGCCGCAGGCCACCCCGGCCCGGGCCAGGGGTTCTATGAACTCCGGACTGCCGCCCTTGGGATCGCTGGAGGGCTTGCCGTACTTGCGGATGGTGTGGGTCACGTCGAACACCACCGGGTAGCCCAAAGAGCGCATGATGGGCAGGGACTTAAAGTCCACCACCAGGTTGTGGTATCCGAAGCTGGTGCCCCGCTCGGTCAGGAGAATATTGGTGTTCCCGGTCTCCTCGATCTTTTTGACGATGTGCCCCACGTCCTCCGGAGCCAAAAACTGCCCTTTCTTGACATTTACCACTTTCCCGGTCTTGGCGATCTGCAGGGTCAGCTCGGTCTGCATGCAGAGATAGGCCGGGATCTGGATCACATCCAGCACCTGGGCGCAGGCGGCCACCTCTTCGGGATAGTGGACGTCCGAGAGAATAGGCAAGTCAAACTGTTTCTTGACTTTTTCCAACAATTTCAATCCGGCCTCCAGCCCTGGACCTTGATATGACTTGGCCGAGGAACGGTTGTCCTTTTTGTAGGATGATTTGAAGATCAGGTTTATCTTCAGTTTATCCGCGATCTTCTTGATCTCCTCGGCGGTCTTCAGGACCACGGATTCGTCCTCCATCACGCAGGGCCCGGCTATCAGCGCCAGCGGCGCGCCCCCGCCGATCTTGACTTTGCCGATGTTCAGTTGTCTGGTCATTTGTATTCCTTATTTATAACAATAACTGCATGCGTTTTAAAACTTGATCCCCAACATCAGCCTCATCTGCCGGCCGTAATAGAATGCCCTGCCGTTGTTCATGTCTTTTTGTATGTCATCATTGGCCTTGACCGCTGCCAGATAGTGCTCATCGGCGGAAATATAATCGTCGCGGTTAAGGTCGGCCTTGATGTTGTACAATGGGTTCTCCGATCCGTCTTCATAGTATCTGGTAATCGGTGATCTGAAAACCTCCAGCCAGCCGGCTTCATACAATCCGTTGTTGTCCGCCAGGCCGGTGGCCGGGTTGACATAGATCGTATCCTTGGCATTGAACAGGTTGGTAACCTCCAGCTCCAGCTTGCAATTGACCTGCCATAACACGAACGAGCGGGCCAGGGAAAGATCCGTCCTGCTGATTCCCGGCAGGCGTGAACTGTTAACTTTTTCAAGCGGTCTGCCAGCCAAATCGGTCTTGGTATACGGCAGGCCGCCGGCAATGATATTTTTCAATGAAATATCCAGGTTTTCCAGGGGATGTAAACCAAATATCCGGGGTCCCTCACCTTTATCCAGGGCCAAAGAGACACCAGCGAGAAACCGTCTGCTTTGATCGAAATCCGAGTCATAGGTTACATCTGGATAATCCACGGGATCGCTGCCATAAGTAATATATATTTCCTCGGTTTCCTTAGTGGTTTTGGCCCAAGACAATGTGTAATCAAAATAGCAACTCAAATATTTGACTGGGTTCAAGTTTATCTTCGCTTCCAGTGCCTTCAAGGTACCATTGGTCTTGGTGCACGACAGATACCACGGACTGTCGGGCGTATCAAATTTGTTCACATCCACCACGCCGTCCAGCTTTTGGTATTGCCAGCCTATCCCTGCTTTGACATACCTTGACGGTTCCCCGGTCACTTCTACGTTAATGGCGTCGGTTGATTGCGCCAGCATGTACTGGTTCTTTAGATTTGCGATCTCCATCGGCCCCAGGTTGAAAGGTTCCGATCGCAGATATATGGCCTCAGGTGCCATAAAATGCTTTTCATATGAGACATCAAATGTCAGGAAGCGCCAGGGCACGGTCAGACCCAGGATCGGGGAAAGATCACTCCGGACGGAATCAATGAAAAAATCCTGGTCCGGCAGGCTGGGCAGAAAATCAGAATTGACTGTGGTGAATTTTCTGACCTTATAACCAAGGCCGGCCCTGGCACTGAAAGCGTTAAAGGACATTCCGTCCCAGAGGCGGAAGTCATATTCCTTTGGCCTGAAATTGTATTCATGCGGTGCAAATAAATACGATACTCCGGCCGGAGAAGTGCTGCTAGAGTCATTAAGAACTGCGCTGGACGGATACCGTATCAACTTACTGGTTTCATCATTGTATACGGCTTTGAATGCTGCCGTTAAAGAATGGCTCCGGCTGAGCTTGTAGTGTAGATCCGCCTGATAAGCGTTATTGGCATATCCCCATTCTGAATATTGGGGATAATCCCCGGAATAAAAAAAGTGGGTTACGCCATAGGGGTTTATATCGGGATCATCCCGTGAATAATCAAGATAGCCGTCCAGAGTGTCTCCGGTGTAGAACGGATTTTCCGGGTCGGTAAACCACGAATGGGGGTATGGCTGGTTGAATTCATAATCGCTGAACCAGCCCTGATAGCCTCCGGAATAGCCCTTTCTGACACCTACTATTGAATTGATCTTGTTTCTGGAATAAGCTACGCTGTAATTGATATTTTGGCTTATCTCATGTTTAAAACTGGCGGTTAATCGGCTGTTCTTATCCATCCGCGAGGCATAATGGTCCAGGTCATATTTGAACAAAGTTTTGTAATAGCCGTATTGATCCCGAGTGACGGATCCACCGGCAACAAACCTGTACGGGCCTTTTTCGTATGACAATTCACCTTGGCCGGAGTAGAATTCGCTGTTGGTGTGAGATAAAGACAACCAGCCTGGTGCGTATTCCTGTCGGGAGACCTGTCCATCAATATAATATCTCAAACCCCTTATATGATTGAGCATTAAATTGCCATCTATGCTTACGGCAGCTTTATTGCCGCCGACGTCCCCATTGGTCTGGCTGTTCAAGGCGCTGTAACCCTTAATATCCGCATTGCTAATTGTAATAAAGCTGCCCGCCTTCCAGAACGTATGGATCCGTGGCGGTATATTTCCAACTGGTTTTTCGTCTTTAAGAACAACCTCAACTTTGCATATGACATCTTGTCTGATAATCACGTCTTTTACTACTGTGGTATCCCAATACCATGGCGAATAAACGCTTATTGTATAAGAGCCTACCGGTATGTTTTCAATGGTTATTTTCCCGTTTAATTCTATTTTATGTTCCAGGCCAAGCTCGCTTACTTTAACAACCGCTTCGCGAGTATTCACGAATACCATCAATTTGCCAGATGGTACTGCCAAAGTAACGCTCCATGGCGTCACTAATAGAACAAGTCCGATCAGCCAACGTTGTTCCTTAATGAAGGCTATGAAGTTCAGCATACTGTTCGCTTCCCTTTAATGGTTTTTACTCGGAAATAATACCCGCCATACGCCCCCAGATACGCCGGAATGAACGAAAGCGCCGAGGAGAAGATGTTATGCTTTGTCGCCGGGATCATTTCCAGCAGAGCCAATGCCACATAGACCGCCAGCACCCAGAATCCCAGGGCCGCCGCCGCCTTGTTGGGGGCGATGGCATTCAGCCAGCCCAGCACTGCCGAGAACACCAGCACCGCAACCAGCATCGGCGCCATGTTCGGGCGGTACAGGTCTATGGCCACAGAGATAATTGCCATTCCCAGGGCCAGGTAGTAGATCCAGTCTTTTTGAAAATGTGCTTTGATGTTCATGATACTTTTTTCTGTCATCCTGAGAATGCCACCCTGCCCAACAAACTGAAGGATTCTTCGATTTGTACGGCGGGCAGCTCTGTTCAGAATGACATTATTGGTTAATAGTTACCATTTACAGTCCCTCTCCCACCGGGGGAGGGAACAAGGGAGGGGTCTACCTAAGGAGTATGTACAACAACGCCGCGCTCATCAACAGAAACATCAGCGCCGTCAGCAGCTTGACCCCGGCCACCGAGGCCTGGGCCCACCCGGCGATCCGCTTGGACGACACACCCCAGAAGGCGATGATGAAGGTGATGATCATCGGCACTTCGAACATCAGGTTGTATAGCAGAAGATACCCGTAGGCCTGATACTTGTGCGTGGCGATCTGGGAAACAAAGGCGATGGTCGGCAGGTAGACCTGGCCGGTGCAGGCGAATTCCAGCACCGAAGTGATCAGCCCCACCATAAAGGCCCCGCCTATCAGGCTCCCGGCGCCCATCTTTTCCCGGATGATCTTGTGGATCCGCTGTTTGGCGGCGGTGGAAAGCTGCAGGTCCATTCCGGAAAGATCGCCCTTCCTGGCTTTGATAAAATCCCGGAAGTTATAGAAGGCCAGCACCAGCCCGGCAATGATAGCCAGCCAGTAAAATATCTTGCTGAACAACGGCAGGGCTTTAAGAGACATCAGGAATGACAGGCTTCCCACCCCGATCAGAAAATAAACCAGAAAATCGGCAAAGGTATAGGCCAAGCCCACCGCCAGAATCTCCCAGCGCTTTCGGCCCACGAAAGCCAGATAGGAGATGAAGAACACCAGCACCGCCAGCGAGCAGGGATTGATGCCGTCCAGCAGGCCGGCCCCGGCCACGCCCCACAGGCCGAAGGAAGCGAAGCGGCTGACCACCGACTGTTTGGCCTGGGGCAGATAGTTTTTTGCTTCGACCCAGGGAACCCGGCCGCTGCCAGACTTGTATTTTACCAGCAGTTCGGAAAGGCTTTGGTCGTTGATATCATCACCAATTAAAAAATCCCGGCCCACAAAGGCCGAGGGCGCGATCATCCGTTTATTGTCCGGCAGGCCGTACATTAGCCCTAAGGCCTCGACCAGGAGCTTGGACGAGTCCGAGACCACGTCTATCTTTTCCACCCTCAGATTCGGATATTGTGCTTTCAGCGCCTTCAGCATGTACTCGGCCCGGCTGCACTTCTGGCATCGGGCATTGGAAACGAAGGCCAGATAGATACTATCAACAGTCCCCGTTTCCATCGTTTTGTCCGCTTTCCTGCCTGATTTATCCAACGTTGCCGGGCTATTGGATTTCGGCGTCTCCATCGCCTTGTTAGCCAGCGATTCCTTGATCAGCCGCTCCAGGTCCCGCTCAATCTCCTGCACCCCGCCCAGGATCCTGTTGCCAACCACCACCGCCGGGATCTGGTTGTTCCGGTCATTAAACGCTTTTTCATAGTTCAGCAGGGCTTGGTATTCGGCCGGGTTGTCCACCTCGTGATAGACCATGGCCATCCGGTCTTGGTATTCCTGTGATAACTTAGAGAACAGACCCTTCTTCAGTTGCGCACAGTCTGGGCAGTCCCGGGCCACGAATAACTGCACCTGCAATCTGGTGTCGCCGGGAATGGGGTTGGCATTGACCGGTGTGGATTGCGGCCCAGCACCCACCACGGAAACGATCTTTGGGTCGTCTGCCAGATCCGAGACGATGCCTTCCATCCGGGAACTTTGGTGTTTCCACTGAGCGCCCTGCTTTTGGAGCCAGGCATAGCTGAGGCTCTTGGCCGAGGCCCCGGCCTCGATGATCGGCACGCCGGCTGAAAGGTCGGCCGTCTTCAGTTCGGTCTGGGTGTGGCCGCCCACTATCAGTGTCAGCTGGGGGAATTTTTTGGCGATCTCTATCTCTTTTTCGTATCCCAGATGCGAGACCAGGATGAATATGTCTGCCCGCCCTTTCAGACTGTCTAATGTGGATTGCAGAATAGTATCCGGATCCTTGATCTCCAGCCCCTGCAGACTGTCCTGGGAATAATACCTGAAGGCGTCGGGCGAGATCAGCCCGATCAAAGCCGCTTTCAGTTTAAGGGATTTCAATTCAACGATCTTATAGGGCGCGGTCAATTCCCGGCCCTGGTAAAACAAATTGGCCGCCACGAACGGCAGACTGAAATCCTTTTGCAGTTTCAGGAAATTATTTATCCCCCGGGCAAATTCCTGATCTCCCGGCGCCAGGGCGTCGTATTTCATGGCCTGGTAGGCCGCGAACATCAGGGAATCGCCCTTGTGATCGGAATCAATTCCCAGCAGGTCGCCGGAATCCAACAGCAGGAATTGGGGCTGGCCCTTGGCCAGCTTTTTGATCAGGGTGTAACGCCTGGCCAGCCCGCCCTTGGGTTCCTTGGGGCAGTGGCAGGGATAGAGATAGCCATTGGTGGCGTTGGTCTGGACCACCAGCAGTTTCTGGGCAAACCCCAGACTGACGGCTATCACAGACAAAAACAATAATGTTAGAAGTTTTTTCATCGATTTTCTGAAATTGAAAATCACCAGTAGGAAATGTTATTCATAGCCCAGCCCTTAAGGGCTGGGCTATGAACGTGAGGAACTACATCTTTTCCGCCATCAGTTTGGTCAGCTCGGCTATCCGGTGCGAATAGCCCCATTCATTGTCGTACCAACTGACTACCTTGAAGAAACGCTTTTCGCCCTTCAGGTTGTTCTCCAAAGTGGCCAGGGAATCGTAGATGGACGACCTCTGGTCGTGGATGAAGTCGGTGGAGACCATTTCCTCGTTGGCGTATCCCAGGTAACCCTTAAGATAGGTCTCGGAGGCCTTCTTCAGCAGGGCGTCTATGGCTTCGATGGAGGTCTCCTTCTCGGAGCGGAAGGTCAGGTCCACCACCGAGACATCCGCGGTCGGCACCCGGAACGACATCCCGGTCAGTTTTCCC
Source organism: bacterium (assembly GCA_030655055.1). Taxonomy (NCBI): domain Bacteria; species bacterium. The sequence goes on along the minus strand of JAURWH010000063.1, from coordinate 2,723 downwards.
TTGGTGGCCGGCAGCACTTCGCCCACCGCCTTGGCCGCCCCGGTGGTGCTGGGGATGATGTTGATGGCCGCGGCCCGGCCGCCCCGCCAGTCCTTCTTGGACGGCCCGTCCACCGTCTTCTGGGTGGCGGTGTAGGAGTGGATGGTGGTCATCAGCCCGGTCTCGATGCCGATCCCCTCTTTGAGCAGCACGTGGACCACCGGAGCCAGGCAGTTGGTGGTGCAGGAGGCGTTGGAAACGATGTGGTGCTTGGCCGGATCGTATTCTTTTTCATTGACGCCCAGCACTATGGTCTTGACCTCTCCCTTGCCGGGGGCGGTGATCAGCACTTTTTTGGCCCCGGCGGTCAGATGGCCGCTGGCCTTGTCGGAGTGGGTGAACAGGCCGGTGGCCTCTATCACCAGCTCCACCCCCAAAGCCTTCCAGGGCAGCTGGGCGGGATCCTTGGTGGCCATGATGCATTTGATCTTGTGGCCGTTGACCACCAGCACGTCATCCTCGGCTAAAGACGGATCGCTTTTTTCGGTGGCCACCTGGCCGGGGAACTTTCCATGAACCGAATCGTACTTCAGCTGGTAGGCAAAATATTTGGCGTCGGTGGAAACATCAACCACTGCCACTATGTCCAGCGGGTTGCCCAGTATTTTCTGTTCCGCCATGGCGCTGATGACCAGGCGGCCGATCCGGCCGAACCCGTTGATCCCGATTTTTACACTCATGACAAGATCCTCCTTGTATTAAATTTTATTATTGATTATCAAAATATTTCTCGGTCATTCAAACGTCACCATAACGAGGAACCATCGACAGGATTTACAGGATTTCTATTTAAGAATTAATCCAGTGAAATCATTTTAATCCTGTCTGTCCCGGGAAGAAATTGAGTTATTAAGGTTTGTTGTTTATAATTTGCTTGACCAGCGTGATGATGGTCTCGACCGGGACCAGCTGGGTGTTGATGGTCAGATGATACAGCCCCGGGTCGTTCCAATCCCGCTGGTAATGGTCCTTGATATAGGAGGCCCGGGACTTGTCGCGGGAGTGGATCTTCTCCCCGGCTTCCTTCTCGCTTACTCCGGCCTTTCCCATCACCCGCCTGATCCTGTATTCCAGCGGCGCACACAGCCTGAGGTGCAGGCAATCCTGCTTGCCGGCCAGTAGCACCTGCCCGCCCCGCCCCACTAAGACCACGTTGCCCTTCTGGTAAAGCTCTTTGATCAATGCCTGGGTCAGGGTCAGGTATTTTTGGGCGTTGAAGAATTCCTGGTCGGCCGTCAGCCCGGCGGAACCGGTCATGGGAAAATCGAAACTGCCCGGGCCGTACAGGGCAGGATTGGCCAGAAATATCCCGCTCAAATATTTGTCGATGGAGCTGTAATGCTCCTGGTCAAAATTCTCCACCCGGTCGGTTCCCACCCGGGCCTGCTGGGCCACTTTGATGATCAGGGATTTGTCCACCAATTCGCAGCCCAATTCGCGGGCCAGGGCCAGGGCGATGGCTTTGCCTCCGGCCCCGTGCTGTTTGGATATGGTTATTACAGCCATAATCCTGCCTCCATAGAATAGCTTATTTCAAATTTCCAAAGGCCACATCCAAGTAGATCGATAAAAATGTCCTTTCACCGGTGAAACTAACAGCAATGCTGGGTCCTATGCCCAGTGTTTTTGTTCTCAACAAAATCTGTCCTTTGGCAATGATCCCGTAATAACTACGTTGCCTCGCGGCCCAGATGTACTCTGTGCCGAAACCAAACCAGTCGTCGGGATCATCATTGTAAGAGCCTACCACCTCGTATATGCGTTCGTTCATGTAACAAGCGCCTATCGAGCCTAAAGCAATCACGCTGTTGGTGGAAGTTTTGCGGCCATAAGTAAGGTTAAATTCATATCGGCTGTTCTCGGGTTTGTCGGAAAAATTTAAAAATAAAATTTCTTTTGCTTGTACGTATTGTGCCGAAAAGCAATGTTTACTGACTAATATGCAAGCGTTGACATTGAATCCAAAAAGACTATCGGCGGCGCCTAGTCCTAATGAGATCCAACCAAGTTTTGGTTCTTCCTTATCAACTGTGCTTCTATCAAAAACTTGGGCCGTTGCGGAAAAAGCACATAGTAAAATAAGGAATAACAGGCAACCATATCTTTTCATGTCGTCCGCTTATTTGTTAATGAGGTGATTTCCCGGTTGCAGTTTTACGAAGCATTAAGCTTTCCCCGCGCAGCCAAACAGCTTGACCTTGCCCTTGACCACTTCTTTTACCGCGTCCCGGGCCGGGCCCAGGTACTTGCGGGGATCGAACTCCGAGGGGTTCTCGGCAAACACTTTTCTGATGGCCCCGGTCAGCGCGATGCGGAGGTCGGTGTCCACGTTGATCTTGCAGACCGCCAGCTTGGCCGCCCTGGCCAAAAACTCCTCCGGCACTCCTCTGGTTCCCGGCAGCTGTCCGCCGTACTTGTTGCAGGTCTCCACCAGGTCTTTGGGGACCGAGGAGGCCCCGTGCAGCACGATGGGATAATTGGGAAGCAGCTTCTGGATCTTTTCCAGCCGGGCGAAGTCCAGGGTCGGCTCGCCCTTGAATTTGTAGGCTCCGTGCGAGGTTCCGATGGAGATGGCCAGGGAATCGCATCCGGTCAGTTCCACGAACCGCTTGGCCTCGTCTGGGTCGGTGTAAACCGATTCCTTGGCGCCGGGTTCGTCCGAGGTCGAGGTCAGCTTGCCCAGC